>NZ_CP047026.1:3962500-4224107 GCF_009796785.1 Polaribacter sp. L3A8 | reverse complement strand
AAATCAATTTGCTATTGATTATTAACTATTTTTTACGTAAAATGGTAAAAACCTAATTGTTCACACATTTTGAAAAATTCATCAACTAAAACAAGAATTCGTTATTCAGAAACCGACCAAATGGGCGTTGTCTATCATGGAAATTATGCTCAATTTTTTGAACTTGGACGTACCGAATGGTTACGTTCTCTGGGGGTTACTTACAAAGATATGGAAATAAGTGGTATAATGCTTCCTGTAATTTCTATAAACTTTAAATTTATTAAATCTGCATTCTATGACGATGTTTTAACCATAAAAACTTTTCTAAAAAAAAAGCCAATGGTTAAAATTGAATTTGAATATGAAATTGTAAATCAAAATGATGAATTAATTTGTACAGGAAGTTCTGTATTGGCTTTTATGAACTCTAAAACAAAAAAGCCAACTCGTTGTCCGGATTATTTATTAAAAGGTTTGGGGTTTTAATGCTGCATTTCAATTATAAATATAGAAAGTGTCTTTTTATAATTTATAATTGAAACGTATCTTAATTCTTTTTGTCTACTGTAATTCCTTTTATTTGTTGATAGGTTAAATTATCATGCAAATAAGTGGCAACTTCTGGTAGCCTGTTAATAAGACTTTCCATAACTTCTGGGTTTGTTAAACCACTACGAACTCCGGGAATCATACTTAAAGAAGGATCGTCAAAATCTGCACAACCCATAGCCCAGTTTAAAAACATTCGTTTATCTACCAAACAATCATCAATAATTTTAAATTCGGTATGTCTAGTATCTTTACGAAGACGAGCTAAAAGATCATTAAGGTCTTTTGGTTCTCCTTCTAAAATCTGAAGAAAATACCCCTCTTTATGAATTAGCACTCCGCTAATATTATCTAATGTATTATAGGCTCTAGAATCGTGAAGTAAATCTAATAAATCACGCTTAGTAAATTCTACAGTAGCTTTACTAGTGTATGCAATACGACGTAATTTCATAAATAAGTATCATTAAAGTTTAACATAGCTATTTTACTTTTTTTTATAAAGTTACACTATATTTTATTTAGAATCAAATTAATTTTAGTAGAATATCTAAGCCGTCAATTCACATAAATTATCAATAAAATTATGGGTAAATTTTATTGACTTCAATTTTAATCTTTGTTTTGAGATGCACTTTTAGGAAACCTCCTTTACGGCTACTTTATACAAATTATCAAAAATATTAAAAATAGAATCGGCATCTTTTTTTCTAATTGAAATAATATACTCGCAATTCATTTCTAATTTCTGATCGATAATTTCTATATTTTTTTCTTTGATAATTCTCTGTACTGCGTTCATCATATCATAATTAAACGTCAGTTTATAAAAAACATTAATGGTTTTTACTAAAATATCTGCCACTTCTAAAGTAATTTGTGCAGATGTTTTATAAGCAGAAATTAAACCACCAACACCCAATTTTGTTCCTCCAAAATAACGAACAGAAACAATTAAAATATTGGTTACTTCAAAAGACTGAATTTGGCCGTAGATTGGTAAACCTGCAGAATTATTTGGTTCTCCATCATCATTTGCTCTAAACCTAATTTTTTCGATACCTAATTGATAAGCATAACAAAAATGACGTGCAGAATGATGCTTTTTACGTAATTCTTCTATACGTTCTTTTACATCTTCTTCTGATAAAACAGGAAAAGCATATCCAAAAAACTTAGATCCTTTTTCTTTAAAAAGGGTTTCTTCGGATGGTTTTTCTATAGTTTTATAAACGTCTTCTAACATATTATGCTATAGTTACTAATACGATTCCTAAAATTGCCAAAGCAACTCCTATTTTGTTTTTTAAACTAAATTTTTCTTTAAATAAAAGTAATCCAACTAAAGTTGATACAACAACTACAGATACATTATTTACCGTAAACAAGGTAGAACTCTCAAAACCTGATGTTTGCATCGCTTTAATTAAAAACACAATTGTAAAGTAGTTTGGAACTCCTAAAATAATACCTGCAATTATATTTTTAAGTCCAAATGGTTCTCTTTTTTTAAGCGATTTTATCAATAAAATAAGTAACCCAAAAAAGGCTGCAAAACCAAATAAACTTCCAGAAAAAAGAGCGGTTTCATTTTTCTGAACAAAACTTACTTCAATATATTTAAGTGTTGTGTCAATTATTCCTGAACCAAAGAAAAGTAATACTGGAAACAATAATCCAGCCTTATTTAAAGTACTTTTTTCTTCTTTTACTGAGGCTAAATAAACAGATATTAAGGCAATTAAAATTCCTAAAACCTTAAAAAAAGTAACCGATTCATCATATAAAATAACACCAAAAACCACGGGAATAACTACAGACATTTTTCCTGCAACTGAAGCTACAGAAACGCCATTTTGTTGCGCTGTATTTGCCATTACAAAAAATACAGCAACAAATAAAGCTCCTAATATTATAGCGCCAAAAAACCAAGGTTTTTCAGGGATTTCATTAAAAGAAAATGTAATTTCAGACAAACCGAAACCGAAACCAAAAGCCACTAAATAATTTACAACAATTGCTTTTAACGTGTCTATTTTATAAATATCAAAATATTTAAATATGACAAACAATAAGGTTGAAAAAAGAATGCTGAAAATTAAATAAATCAAAATAAAAGTTCTTTTTTAACAAATAACTCTGTTACCTCTTCTTGACCCGGAATTAAATTCCAAACATGAATACCTAAAGAATTTGCAGCGTCTGTATTTTCTTTTAAATCATCTACAAATAACGTTTCTTCTGCTATTAAATCATTTTCATTTAAAACAAATTGATAAATTTCTGCATCTGGTTTTCTAAAATTAATTTCGTGCGATAAATAAAACTGCTCAAAACAGTTTTTAAACTCATTATAAAACTCAGCTCCTAAAGAATCTTTAATCCAACTTATGTGTAAATCGTTGGTATTACTTAACAAGAACAATCGGTACTTTTTACTAGCTGCCAATTCTTTTATAAATTCTAAACGTCTTTTAGGAAAATCTAATAAAACGGCATTCCAAGATTTTATTAAATCCGTTTTTTCTAATCCAAATTTATCATGAAAGAAATTGATAAAAGCATCCGTTGTCATCAATCCTTTTTCGTATTGATAATACACTTCAATCATTTCATCTGTAATTTTTGTAACACCTAAAGCAGCCATTTCTCTATAAGTTGCTGGTTTATCTAAGTTGATAAAAATATCACCAAAATCGAAAATGAGGTTTTTAATCATTTATATATATTTTTAAAACATCTTGTTTAATGCTTATTTCTTCTTTTTCTACTTTATTAAAAATTGGCGCTTTTATACCTTTTTTAAATTCAGTTTCACCAACAAAAACACGTCCTTCATCCCAAAGATTCTCATCAATAAAAGTTTGTAATGTTTGTGTTCCTCCTTCAATAATTACAGATTGAATTTTATGTTTCTGTAAAATTTCACAAATTTGTGATGCTACTTTTTTAGAGAAATCTATAGTTTCTATAAATAGATCTCGACTGCGCTCGAACAGACATTCTTGCTTTTCTGTAATCACAATCGTTTTTACACTTCCATCAAAAATACTAAGGTTTTTAGAAGCCCTTAAAGTACGGTCTAAAACAATTCTTACTGGGTTTTCTCCAGACCAACTCCTTACATTTAATTTAGGATTGTCTGCAATTACCGTATTTGTGCCCACTAAAATTGCGTGTTCTTCACTTCGCCATTTGTGTACCAATTGTTGGGAATATTGGTTAGAAATCCAAACAGGTTTCTGGGCATCTTTTGTTAACGGAGCCACAAAACCATTTTTAGTTTGTGCCCATTTTAAAATAATATAAGGTCTTTTTTTATCTTGAACCGTAAAAAATCGTTTGTGATGTTTTCTACATTCGTCTTCTAAAACACCAACTATAACATTTATTCCTGCATTTATAAGGCGCTCAATTCCTTTACCAGCTACCAAACTATTAGAATCTACGCAACCAATAACAACGTTTTTAAATTGATGTTTTACAATTAAATCTGCACAAGGTGGCGTTTTGCCAAAATGAGCACAAGGCTCTAAGGTTACATAAATAGTAGCTTCTTTTAAAAGCGATTTATCTTTTACAGCATTAATTGCATTTACTTCTGCATGATTGCCGCCATAAGGCGATGTAAAACCTTCTCCAATAATTTTATTCTGATAAACAACAACTGCACCAACAGAAGGATTAGGACGAGAAGTCCCAATGCCATTTTTAGCAATTTGTAAACAGCGTTCTATGTATTTTTTATGATTGATAACTCTAAATTAAAATTTAATATTCTGAATTTCATCTATCGGATATTCACTAGAAAACCCAAAAACTTTATATTTTAAATCGCCTTTAAACTGAACTTCAATAGATTTCTTTAAAAATGAATTTAACAATCCTCCTAAAACACCATTTTTGTTATTTCCAAACACTTTTTTAGCAGGAATTACTACTGTTAGTGGTATTGTAAATTCCTTTCTTGCAGGCACTTCAAATTCATCCGAAGAAACTTGTGCAACCTCTACTCCATTTACAATTACTTTAATTTCATCGGTTGCAATCTTACCACCAACATCATTTGGGTTTGTAAAAAAAGCATTTGCTTTTAAACGGATTGTATCTCCTGTAAAACTAGTAACTGCTACATTATCTACTTTTATAAAAACAGGTTTTTCTCTTACGGAACAGCTTGTAAAAACAAGAAATAAAAGTATAAAATATAAATGGTTTTTCATCTTAATTCTTTAAAAAATTAGGTAAATTGCTCTTGCAAAAATACAGTAATAAATGACAAGTCAAGATTTTATCATTAGAGAAATTCTACCTAAAGACAATGCACAAATGGCAATGGTAATTAGAGAGGTTCTTGTAGAAATGGGCGCTCCAAAAATAGGCACCGCTTACGAAGATAAAGCTACCGATAAAATGTTTGAAAATTTTGAGAAACCAACCTCTTTTTATTATGTTATAGAGTACAAAAACAAGATTGTTGGTGGCGCAGGAATTGCACAATTAGACAATTTTGAAGGGAATACCTGCGAACTTCAAAAAATGTATTTCTTGCCAATTACAAGAGGAAAAGGTTTAGGTTCTAAATTGATAGAAACTTGTTTAGAAAAAGCAAAATCAATCGGTTTTGAAAATTGTTATTTAGAAACCATGCCTTATATGGACGCTGCACAAGCACTGTATAAGAAAAATGGTTTTATAAATCTTGATAAACCCATGGGAAATACCGGACATTATTCTTGCCCAGTTTGGATGCTAAAAAAATTATAAAAATTGATTTACGTTATTCTTTTATCGATTCATCTTTTACTATTTAGTTGGGCTTTTTACAATATTTTATATTTTGGTGTAAAACCGTCTAAATCTTTAAGCTGGATTTTAATTACATTCTTATTTCCTTTCTTAGGTGTTTTCATTTTTATTTTATTCGGAATTAATAGAAGAAAAATAAAATACTTTCAACTTAAAGAAACTAAAAAAAGGAAAAAATACATTCAAAAAAACCTAAAAAATAAAAACAATAAAAACGCAGCTATACTTAAAAATAATAAAGCGTCTAAAATATCTAATTTAGTTTTTAACAACACAAATTTACCTCTACAATTAAACAACGATGTTGTTGTCTTAAAAAACGGAAAAGAAACTTTTGAAGCACTTTATAAAGCAATTAAAAACGCTACATCCTTTATTCATTTACAGTATTATATTATTGAAAATGGAGAAATTTTAAATAACATAATTACGTTATTAGAACAAAAACGAAAAGAAAATGTAGAAGTGCGTATTTTATACGATTCTTTTGGTAGCTTTCAATTAAATAAAAAAACCAAACAACATCTTAAAGAAATTGGTGTAGAAATCTACCCAGAAACTCCTTTTAAATTAGGTAGTTTTATTTTTTCTTTAAATTATAGAAATCATAGAAAAATTGCAATTATAGATAACAAGATTGGGTTTACAGGTGGCGTAAATATTTCTAATGAATACATAACAGAAGACACCAATTTAGGCATATGGCAAGATACACATATACAAATATCTGGTTGTGCAGTAGCTAATTTACAAGACACTTTTTTAAAAGATTATTACTACGCAACGGATATCGATTTAAGTGAAAAAGAAAAATACAACACCGTTTTTAATGCAACCGGAAACACTAAAATACAAATTGTTTCTAGCGGTCCAGATTACAAACAGCCTGTTGTAATGCAACAATATTTAAGCCTTATTAATTTAGCCGAAAAAAGTATTTGTGTTTTAAATCCTTATTTTATTCCTACATATTCTATTTTAGAAGCTTTTAAAATTGCTGCATTAAGCGACATAAAAGTTACTTTATTATTACCTAAAGTAACAGATTCTAGTATTGCAACCTATAGCATGTACTCTTATTTTGAAGGTTTGCTAAAAGCCGGAGTAGACATTTATTTAAGGGACGATTTTTCGCACAGTAAAGTGATATTTATTGATGATGAAATTGCCTCTATAGGTTCTACAAATTTTGACTGTAGAAGCTTTGAACATAATTATGAGTTAAATGCCTTAATTTTTGATGAACAAGTTACTTTAGAAATTTCTAAAGAATTTAACGAAAGAAAAAAATTAGCTACTAAAATAAATCTAGAAGATTTCTTAAATAGATCTAACAAACAAAAAACTTTTGAACGTTTCGCTAGATTTTTAAGTCCATTATTATAAACTATTTATGACACTCCAGAATTTTCGTATTTTTTTTAACAGTGAATTATCTGCTATTTATCCAAAGACAGAAATTGATGCTTTCTTTTTTTTGTTGATTGAAGCAAAACTGAACTTACAAAGAATAGATACTGTAATGAAACCCGATTTTTTAATTACTAATGAAGCTTTATCAGAATTAAAAGAGATTGTAAAAAGATTAAAAACAGAAGAACCTATACAATATATTTTAGGTGAAACTGAATTTTATGGATTGCCTTTTAAGGTGAATGAAAACACTTTAATTCCGAGACCAGAAACTGAAGAATTGGTAGAATGGGTTATTAACGAGACACCAAAATTAAGAATCAAGAACCAAGACAAAAAACTAAAAATTCTAGATATTGGTACTGGAACTGGCTGCATCCCTATTTCTCTAGCTAAAAATTTAAAGAACGTAACAATTTCTGCAATCGATGTTTCATCAGAAGCTTTAAAAGTAGCACAGCAAAATACTCTTTTAAATAACGTTCTTATTTCTTTTTTAGAAATAGATATTTTAGAAGCAGCAAAATTACCAGAACAATATGATATTATTGTTTCTAACCCGCCGTACGTAAGAGAATTAGAAAAGGTAGAAATAAATAATAATGTTTTGCAAAATGAACCTCATTTGGCTCTTTTTGTTGATGACAATAATCCACTTATTTTCTATAAAAAAATTGCTACTTTGGCGAAACAACACCTTACTAAAAACGGATTGTTATTTTTTGAAATCAATCAATATTTAGGAAAAGAAACTGTAGAAATGTTACAGAAACAAGGTTTTAAAAACATCGAATTAAAGAAGGACTTTATTGGAAATGATAGAATGATAAAAGCGAATGTTTAGAATGTTGTTTTGTATGGTTTGTTTCCTGTTTTAAGTAACTAATTTAGTAAATAAAAACAGAATAGAAAATTTGTGATAATTTTCATAAATAGGCAATAACCAAACAATAAACTACAGATGGTACTGTGTAACGTTATTTTTCATTCTCCAAAATTTTTAAAAGTTTTTTCGGATTTTGTCGATTATCCCAAAAGGCAGTAACTAATATTTTTTCATCAGTAACTTTGTAATAAATACTAAAATTTCTTAAAGAAGCAATTCTAACACCATTAAAATCAGTTAACTTATAAATAAAAGGATTTTCAGAAATCTGTAAGGTTCTATCTGTAACTAATTTCAAAAGTTTTTTTGAAAATCTATTCGATTTATTCTTTTTAACCCAATATTCTAAAATTCCCACGAATTGAATGTCAGCCGTTCTTGTCCAAACTATATTGCGTTTAGCCATTCAAGATTCCTTTTATTCATTGCTTCTTGAGAAATGAGTTTTCCAGTTTTTATATCATTTTCACTCATTTCCAACATTAACTTTTGCTCATTCGTTAATTCTACGATTTCTAATTCAGATTTACTTGATGAAATTAGTTTATCAAGAGCTTCTAAAAAATCTTTATTGTTAATCGAAAGAATTTTGTCAATTAATCCGGTTCTTATTTTGTCAACTGTTGCCATATTATTCCTTTTATAATTCAAATATCCGATATTCTATCGGTCTTTCCTAATGTTGTACACCCCCTTTTCCCCCACAACAATCTACCCTTTTTTCAAACCAACTTTATGTCCGCCAAAAGCATAATAAAGAATAATGATATAACAAGGTAACAGAATCCAATATCCAAAAGAAGATGCTTCTGCCAATGCATTCACTTCATTTACGCCAGATATTATTAAATCTTCTTTTTTGTTATCGACAATAAAACCATACAATGGCGGAATAATAGCGCCACCAGAAATTGCCATAATTAACAAAGCAGATCCTCTTTCTGTAAACTTACCTAAACCTGTTAATGCTAATGGCCAAATTGCGGGCCAAACCAATGCATTTGCAATCCCTAAAGCCGCCACAAAAAGCACCGATGTAAATCCGGTTGTATACATAATACAAAAAGAGAATACAATACCTAGAATTGCACTTGCTTTTAAAGCGAAAGATTGTGTAATATATTTAGGTATTAAAAAGGCGCCTAAAGCATAGGTTGCAACCATTGCCATTAATGTGTAGGTGGTAAAAAACTTAGCTTGTTCTACAGGAATATCTAAAGAAATTCCATAAGAAATAATTGTATCACCGGCAATTACCTCAGCACCTACATATAAAAACAATGCTAAAACACCCAACCATAAATGAGGAAATTGAAAGATACTCGTTTTGGTTTTTTCTCCAGATTTAGAGACTTCAATTGGTTGTGCTTCTACATGTGGTAAAGGTGCTTTTCTAATTAAAATACCTAACACAAATAAAATAACAGCCATTACAATATAAGGCGTAACAACACTATCTGCCATCGTATCTAATAAACTTGCTTTTTCAGCTTCGTCTACAACATTTAATTTGTCTTTAATTTCTTTTATGCCTGATAATAAAATTGCTCCGAAGATTACAGAACCTAAAGATCCTGCTACTTTATTAGCAATTCCCATAATTGAAATACGTTTTGCAGCACTTTCTATAGGTCCTAAAATAGTGATGTAAGGATTAGAAGCGGTTTGTAATAAAGTCATTCCGATTCCTTGAATAAAAATTGCCGATAAAAACATCCAATAAGTTCTTGCTTCTGCTGCAGGAATAAACAATAAAGCACCAATTGCCATTACAATTAAACCTAAAGACATCCCTTTTTTGTAACCAATTTTGTTAATTATATAAGATGCAGGCAAAGCCATTACCACAAAAGAAATATAAGATGCGGATGCTACTAAATAAGACTGTGCATCAGTAAGCTCATTAATGGTTTTCATAAACGGAATTAACGCTCCGTTGATCCAAGTAACAAACCCGAAAATAAAAAATAACCCTGCAATAATAAGAATAGGAATAAGTGTATTGTTTTTTGTTTCGGACGGCTGCTGAACAGTAGTAGACATAAAAGGTATCTTTTGATTATTTATAATAAAAATGAAATATACGTATTCCTATATTAAATTCTTATAGAGGTCAGTAGTTAGTTACATATAATTTTGTGATGTTCTACTTTCTCCTTTTCAACCATTTTAGTTATTAAGTTATTGAATATTGTTGCTTTACTTTGTGATCGATTAATTCTAAAACAAAATTCATTAAAATATCTATTTAGATTAAAGTCACTTACCCAAGAATACGTTGTTCTTATCCAAGATTTCACCTGATGAATCATTGTATGAAGTGCTTTAAAATTCATACCTCCATTACTTTCTATTTGAGTAATATTATAAGCTTTCGCAATAGGTCTGTAACCTCTCCATTTGTCGGTTATCACTTTAGCTTCTAGACTGATATGATTCACAAAAATATATTGCAAAGAACTAGCTGAAAAATCTTCGATTCTCATGGCATACATTCTTTTAACTTTTCCATCTTGAGTTAGTTCAACAGCAGTTATAGCTTTCTTTTTCTTAGCATTATAACTTCTTCCTACTTTATCTTTTTCTCGTCCACCCAAAACAAATTCATCCACATGAACAATACCGGTCATAGGACTATTTCCACTACTTTCCATAGCTTCTCTAATTTTGAGCATAAATAAACGTGCAGTCTTTTCTGTTACACTAAAACGAACTGCAACATAACTAGCAGAAAGGCTTTTAGTACTCGTACTCATTTCAAAAACAATAAAGAAAGCTTTTCTAACACCAAACTTTACTTTATGAAAAAGTGTGTTTGATGTAGATGATTCTTGATGAGAGCAAATATTACATGTCCGTGAAAAATCTTTTCTTATTTGAGCCTTTTTATGACCACATTTAACACATTGAAATCCATCTTTCCACTTAATATCTGCCAAGTATTTCTTGCAATCTTCATCCGTTTTAAACCGATCAGCAAACTCTAGAAGGTTTTGTCCTTTAAATATATTCATAATATTACTGTATTTGTTGTTTTTAAAGATATGAATTTAAATACTGACCTCTAAATTCTTATTTAAAATATCAATAAAAATAGATTCAGCCCCAGAAAGTAGGTTTGTTTCTAAAAACGATTATCGCCATCTAACAAGTCTCCAATTCCGCCTAAAACACTGCCTTCTCCTCTACTTCCGTTTCCAGATCTTGGCGCCATAGAAAGTACTCTTCCTGCCAATCTACTAAATGGTAAAGATTGTATATAGACCGTTCCTGGTCCGCGTAAAGAAGCAAAAAACATTCCTTCGCCACCAAAAATGGTGTTTTTTATACCACCAACAAACTCAATATCATACTGTACATCTTGTGTAAATCCAACAATACAACCGGTGTCTACTTTTAAAACTTCTCCTGGTTGCAATACTTTTTTTGCCATCGTTCCACCAGCATGAATAAAACCTAAACCATCGCCTTCTATCTTTTGCATGATAAAACCTTCGCCACCAAACAAACCTCTTCCTAATTTTTTAGAAAACTCGATACCAATAGAAACTCCTTTTGCGGCACACAAAAAAGCATCTTTCTGACAAATAAATTTCCCACCAAACTCGGTTAAATCAATCGGAATTATTTTCCCTGGATATGGAGATGCAAATGAAATTTGTTTTTTCCCAACTCCATCGTTTGTAAAAACAGTCATAAATAAACTTTCTCCGGTTAAAATTCTTTTTCCTGCAGAAAATATCTTCCCTAACAATCCTGTTTCTTGATTAGAACCATCACCTAAAATAGTATTCATTTTAATGTTGTCATCCATCATCATAAAAGTTCCTGCTTCTGCAACTACACCTTCTTGCGGATCTAACTCAATTTCTACAAACTGCATTTCTTCGCCAAAGATTTTATAATCTATTTCGTATGCATTTCTATTAGATGAATTTTGTGGTATTTTATCTTGAAACATAACTTGGTTTTTAAGGTTTATATATTATAAGATGATTTTAGACTCTTTTTGTTACATCAATAAATAATTAATTTTTAAATTTAACTGTTCCTATTTTAATAAAAGCCTGTCAATTTCAGTAAATTTAATGCTTGAAACGAGTGAAATTTGTATAGAAAATTAAGAATTTTAAGCTATTAAATTGTTCTCAATATAATTTTTCGTATCTTAAAAATCACACGAACTGACATTTTAGAAATCAACAACCTCGACCCAAGGGTACGATGTATGCTTCCAAAACATGTTTTTTCATTTCGAGGCAAGCCTCGGGGAATTAAGCCCTTGGCTATCGCCCTACGATTAAAAAAAGTAAAAATGTAGAACTGATTAAAATGATGTAAACTTTTTCTAGGATTACAATTTCTCTTCTGCATTATTATAAAGTTAATTTGAGAACTTTACATATAACACAAAATTAACTTCTTGTTGTTTTACTCCGCTAACAAAAATATTACTTTTGATATGTAGTTAGAAAAAACCTAATTTATAAATTATAAAAAAAGAAATTATGAAATATTTATCTCCAGAAATAGAAGCTTTCTATAATAAATTTGAAACATCAAAACCGTTAGCACGTACAAGTGTATCTTGTGGTATTTTTCAAGATTGCGATTATAACGAAGAAAGACCTGAGTTATACAAAAAGAAGGACTAATTTATTTCTTTACGCGCAAACTCCAATGGAATTGAAAACGAGAAACAATAACACCTTCTTTATTTTTCCCTTCGGATGTTAAAACAATTACTTGTCCTTCTCCTGTGGCTATAGATTTTTGAATTGCCTCTCTAATCTCATTTCCGCCTTTGCAAGAAAACAAGATTTTTCCCGTTGCTTTTTTAAAGAACTCAGCTTCTTGCTTTGTTACAAGCATCGATACTTTCTGCTTAGAATCATCTATTGCCTTCATCACCAAAACTCCAGTTGGCATTTCTGCCGCCATACCTTGCGCAGCCCAAAACATACTTTTAAACGGATTTTGATTCATCCACCTATGTTTTATAGAAACCACCACTTCTATATCTGTAATTGTGCGTACTCTTACGCCGCCTAAATATGCTAAAGGTAATTTTACAAGGTTAAAAAAGTTGACTTTCCTTGGTGTAAATTTCATTTTTTTGATTTAATAAATTTTGTCAATATATTTTGACCTTGACAAGGTAGTTAAAATAAATGAAACAAAAACTCAATAAAAACAGGACATACAAGCCTTTTTTAATGATTTTATTTAACAAATTAAAACGTTAAAGAAATGTTAATTATAGTACTATGCATTGCATAATACCTTTTTAAAGATATATATTTGCATAAGAAAGTATTATACAGTTTAGAAATTATGAAACAAAATAAAGAAAACACCAATGCCTTTTTAATTCATATTTCTGCATTTGCAGGATTTATATTTCCATTTGGTAATATAGTTACTCCTTTAATTGCATGGCAAACATTAAAAGACAGAAGTAACTTTTTAGACGAACAAGGTAAAGAAGCAATTAATTTTAATATCAGTTATTCTTTATACATTTTTATATTAACCTTGTCTTTTATTCCTCTTTTTATTGGTTCTATTTTTAGAAACTTCGATAATTTTAACAACTTTAATCAAGTAAGTATCAATTTCGACTCACACAGTTTTTTTGGATTTATGGGGTTTGCTTCTTTGGCAGGAATTGTAGGAGTTATTAAAATTGCTTTGATCATTATTGCAGCATTAAAAGCAAAAGAAGGAGAAAATTATAAGTATCCTTTCACTATAAAATTTATAAAATAATCATTTAAAAACCACAATAAATGAAGATAGAAAACACAAAAGCACAAATGCGAAAAGGTGTTTTAGAGTATTGCATTTTATCCATTCTAAAAAATGGTGATGCCTATACTTCTGAAATTCTTAAAACGCTAAAAGGTGCAGAAATGATTGTGGTTGAAGGAACCATATATCCGTTATTAACCCGCTTAAAAAACGCAGGTTTGTTAACCTACAGATGGGAAGAATCAACCTCTGGACCACCAAGAAAGTATTACGTTTTAACAGAAAACGGCGGCATGTTTATAAAAGAATTAGACAAAACATGGAGTAATTTAGTAAGTGCAGTAAACCAAGTAATCAGCAAAAAACCAACGACAAATGAATAAGACGATCAACATAAATTTAGGCGGATTTTTCTTCCACATAGATGAAATTGCCTATCAGAAATTAAAAAGATATCTAGAATCTATTTCTAGATCGTTAAGCGATGATCCGCAAGGAAAAAACGAAATCATTGCAGATATAGAAGCGCGTATTAGTGAATTGTTAACAGAAAAAATAACAGACGCTAGACAGGTAATTAATGAAGGTGATATAGAAGATATCATTAAAATTATGGGACAACCAGAAGATTACGCTGGTGCAGAAGAAGAATATAACGATGCTAGTTATTCTTATAAAAGAAACAATACTGCCGGAAAAAAGCTTTTTAGAGATGGTGATGATAAATTTTTAGGTGGAGTTGCAGCTGGTATTGCACATTATTTTGATATTGATACAATATGGGTTCGTCTTGGGTTATTAGCTTTATTCTTTGGAGCTGGTTTTGGTGTAATCTTATATATTATCCTTTGGATACTATTACCAGAAGCAAAAACCACTGCAGAAAAATTGCAGATGGAAGGTGAACCTGTAAACATCGATAATATCGAAAAAAAAATTCGTGAAGAGTTTAATAATGTTTCAGAAAATGTATCTGAATTTGCCAACAAAGCATCAGAGAAATTTAAAGATGGCGCCAATGAGTTTTCAGAAAAAATGAATCAGACTTTTTCGGGAAAGCCAGTAAAAAATAACGGATTACAAGATTTTATCAACACCATAGGCAAGATTATTCTTGTATTCTTTAAAGTGATTGGTAAATTTATTGGAGTGCTACTGGTATTTATTGCTGGTGCAGTTATTTTATCACTAATTATTGGTGGGTTTTCTGTGGGAAGTTTAGAGTTTTTAAATGTAAATGGTGAGTTTTTACAATATCCGCCGTTTTTCTATGATGCTGTTTTACCTAAATGGGCATTAACATTAGCTAGCTTTTTATTAATAGGTATTCCGTTTTTAATCTTATTTGTTTTAGGGTTACGCATTTTATCTAGCAGTATTAAAAAGATTAGTAAACCAACATCACTAACATTATTAGGTATTTGGGTGATTGCTTTATTAACCATGATTTTTACAGGAATAGAATACGGAACGTCTCACGTAAATGACGGACAGTTTGTAAAGAAAACTTCTTTAAATATCATCGAAAAGGATACCATCACTTTAAAAATGATTAATGATGATGAAATTTATTATATCCATAATTTAAGAAGAAGTTCTCGTAAATATGAGGTTGATATAGACGGAACGCCTAAAGCATATTCTAATGATGTAAATGTAAATGTAAAACGAAGTAATTCTGATGAAGCATATGTTATTGTACAAAAAGAATCTGCTGGAAAAACAAGAAGTAGCGCAAATAAGAATGCTGAAAAGCTTGAATATAAATTCGAAATTGTAGATAACACCATCGTTTTAGATGCTTATTACTTGTCTAACTTTAAAAATATGTGGAAAGACGAAGAGATAAATGTTACTATTTATATACCTGAAGACAACACTGTATATTTTGATCATTCTGTTAAAAACTTTTTAAATGATGTAGATAATGAAGGTGATATTTATGATAAAGACATGGCGAATCATCATTTTATAATGACAGATACAACCTTAAAATGTACAGATTGTACTGGTAATGAAAAGACAATTTAATACAATTCACCCATAAAAATTGACAACTGAGTAACCAAACTTTGATTTTAAGCGTCTATTAAGAGACATTTACAATCTAATCAAACTAAACTCATGAAAAAATCAGTAACAAAAATTATCGCAATCCTATTTATAGCAACTGTTTTTACTTCTTGCGCAGTAGATATGTTAAATAGAGTAAGCGGAAACAGAAATGTAACAACGGAAGTAAGAAAAACATCGAATAGCTTTACAGGAATTCAGGTAAGCACAGGCATTGATTTGTACATAACACAAGGTACAAAAAACAAAGTTGTTGTAGAGGCAGATGAAAACTTGCACGATATTATTATCACTGAAATAGAAGACGACATTTTAAAAGTCTATTCAGAAAAAGGTATCTGGAGAGCAAAAGCAAAAAAAGTATATGTTACAGTTACAGACCTAACACTTCTAAGAGCTACAAGCGGAAGTGATGTTCGTGGAAAAGGAGTTATAAATACCGATGACATTTCTATTTCTGCTACTAGTGGTGCCGATATTAATATTACTGTACATGCAACTAGCGTAGCAACTAATGCTACAAGTGGCGCAGATATTAACATTGCAGGTACCACAAAAAACCATGCCTCTAACGCTACAAGCGGAAGCGCTATAGATGCGTATGATTTAGAAAGTAAAAACACCATTGCTAAGGTAACAAGTGGTGCTGATATTAATATTTATGCTTCAGAAAAATTAGAAGCACATGCAAATAGCGGTGGAGATATTGATTTTAAAGGAAACCCAAAATCAATCAATAAAAAAGCATCTTCCGGCGGAAGTATTTCAAAAAAATAACATCAATTCATCAACCAAACTAAACAATTATTATGAACTCTTTTTTAGAACCTTTTAAAAATTCTTTTGTTATTAAAGTGATTATTTTTATAGCAATGTTATTCTATAACTTTGTTTTAAACGCTCAAGCTGATAACAATACCGATCTCTATAAAACATTTAAATCTAAAGACAGTATTCTTTTTGAAAGAGGGTTTAATCTTTTTGAAACAGAAAAATTTAAAAATTTTTAATATTAAAAATAGCTTTTTTTAGCTAAAAAACGAATGGAATATCAACAAAATAACCTTTTGATATTCCATATTGCACATTACCAAGAATAACAGTAATTTAAAAAGTTCTAGAGATATTAAATCCAAAATGGATATCGCCTCCGAAGAAATTACCCGTTGTTTCTGTAATAAAACTTTTTTCTATCATTGTAATTGCATTCGATAAAATAAGTTGAAATACGTGTCCACCAGTTTCTATATCTACACCAAATGCTAATGAATTTCTTGCATTTATTGATTTAGATTCATCTAAAGCTAAATAATACTCACTATTAAAAGAAACCCTTTTACTTAATTTTATTCTTGTTCCTAAACCTACAGCAAAAATATCATGAGGATCTTCATTTATTTTTACAGAATTTCTATGTACATAAGTAGGTGTTACCTGAAATGAAAAAGAAGAACTTACTTTTTTAGCTATTAAAACCTGCCCAACATAAAACAAACTTTCTGTAAAAGTTCTTTTATTTGCAGGGTCATAATCTTTTAATGTTTTTACAGCTATACTTCCAAAAAGTGAAATTGCAAAAGGAAAAGAATTTTTACCTTTTTTTTGTTTTAATAAACTGTATTTAAAAAAACCATCATAAGTTTTTTCAAAACTACTTCTACCAAGGCCAACTGTTAAATCATCATTTAAACCATATTCTAATGCAAAACGAATATTGGATTGATCTAAACCAAAAAGTTCATCAAAACCTAAATTTACGCGTCCAAATCTATGAGATATAATAAACTCTAACTCTTTGTCTTTTCTATTTTCTATAGAATGTCCGTTTAAGATTCTTGTACCTTTAAAGGTTGCTGTTACAATATTATCTGTTTCTTGGCTTTCCTTGTTTAAAATATCTAGTAAATCTTGGGCAGGAAGTTGCAAACTGATTAGCAATACAAAAATGGTTCCTATAATTTTTTTCATCTTTTAATTCTTGTAAGGTTTATGGTTAAATTCGAAAGTAACTTTAATTTTTTTTGCTATATTTTTAGTAACTACGTTAGGTATTTTAATATCATAATCTGTAACTAATAAATTAAATTCGCCTTTCATAAAAATACTTTGTTCCGTTTTTGTAAAATTTGCAGAAATTACAATTTCTTTACTTTTACCATGAATTGTAATTATTCCTTTTACATTTACTTTTGTTTCTGGATCTTTTATATTTTCAAAATCAATAATAGCACCTTTAAAAGTAGCTTTTGGATACTTATCCGATTCTACATAATTCTCATTAAAGTGTTCTTGCATTAACGCTTTCTCAAACATAAATGATTTCATTAAAATAGAAACTGCCATTTTACCTGATGTAGCATCTATAATACTTAAAACTTGATTATTATCTGCCTTTATATCTTCTATTAATGCAGAAGAAAAGAAAGTTACAGACCCGTTTTTTGTTAAATATTTTTTTTGAGCGTTAATTACATTTGTTAATAAAAAGAAAATTATAACTGTATAAATAGTTTTCATCTTTTTTAGCTTTAGTTTGTTACCTCACCATTTACAAGAATAACATCTAATAAATACCCTGTACAAATTCCTTTTATAGAAATAGATTGTCCTTCTTTTAGTAAACTCATTTTTTTTGTTCCTTTTTCAGATAAATGGCATAAAACACTACCAAAATCATCTTTAGTTTTTAGTGTAATAATTCCTTTCTCTTTTACTAAATTTAATTTATCAATTTTACCATAAACTTTAATAATTTTATCTAAATAAAGTCCATTTGCTTTAGTTTCATCCAAAGAAAAATCATTTATAATTTTATCTGCAGTTAGCGTAATCTCAGATTTTGTATCTGCTACATTTACATGCGGTTTGTTGTACACTTTATAGACAGCAAAGACAACTGAAATTACGATAATTAAAATTGAGATAATTATTTTATTTTTTTTCACCCTTTATATTTTAGTTATCTAAGGCACCATTTTCTACCCAACAAACAATTGCATCTATTTCTGCTTGTGTTAAAGAGCCCCCTTGTGGCATTCTTCTACTTGCAACTGCAGATCTTACAATATTGGCACTTGCACTAATAGAATTGTAAGAAGTTAAATTTGGTGAATTACCTCCACTACCATGACATTCTATACAATTTGTATCAATAATTGGTTTTACACTTTTAGCAAAAGTGATGTCTTTACAAGGATCAACAGTAACAACTTCATTCTCTATCATATCCTCATCTTCTACATTTGATACACAAGATGCAAAAAATACAGATATTAGAAGAATAAGAATTTCTTTTCTAATTTTAAATTGGTTTTTCATTATAGTTAATTTTGGTTTCTATACCGTAAAGTAACTGATAAAAAGGATGTTGTGTTCTATTAAGCTATTCGAAGAGGAAATATATATGGTTAAAAGGGAAAAAAAAGCCTTAAATTAGAAAGTAAATTACACAAAAAACATTTAAATATTTAACCACTGTTTAAATTCTGCGGCTTTGTTTTTACTAATAATGATCTCTTCTGATGTTTTAGATTGCAATAAAATTTTAAGTTGACTTTTACCATATTTAATAATCTTATCTATGGCAGTAATACTAATTATAAATTGTCTATTTGCCCTAAAAAATAACGTTGCATCAAAATTACTATGCATATCATCTAAACTTGTATTTGTAGTAGATCGTTTACCGTCAAAACAAACAACATACGTAATTGTGTTTTCTGTATAAACGTAAGCAATATCATTTATAGGAATAGGCACTAACTCGTTTCTAACATAGGTAAGTATTCTTTTTCTTGTAATTTCTGTTGATGCTTCTTCAACTAGGTTGTCTTTTGCTACTTCTACTACTTTTTCTTTATAAGTAACTAAATCTGTATTAAGTTTTGATAAATTAATTACTTCTGTTGCTAAATTAGAATTCTTTAACTCTAATTCTTTTTCATAAGCACTGCCAATTACCCTAACTGCTAAAAATGATAAAATAATAACCAAAACTCCCATAATTAAAAAAATGAGATAGAACTTACTTCTTAAAGCACTCATTTGAGTATGTATACTGTTCAAATTTACATTAGCTGCAACTATTAAATCTGAATTTTTTATAGGCGAAATATGAATAATTTCAAATGCATTTTCAGCATCGTTAGCAGGTTTTCTTTTTATTAATAAATCGTACAAATCATCTGAATTGTTTTTCTCTTTTAAAGAAGACAATAATGTTTTATTAGAATTTACTTTTTGACCAACTTTAGTAACATCTGGATGGCAAACCTCTTTACCTCCCCAATTAAAAATACTAATAAACCAAGTATCTCTATTAGATTCTGAAATTATTTTTTGAATATTCTTTACAATAACTTCTTTTTTAATTCCTGCTAAAAGTTGAAAATCTATAAAACGAGCAACTTCATTTGCTTCTCTTTTACTAGATTCTACCTGAACTTCTATTAACTGATTAGCGCTAACTCTTATAAAATATTGAGATGCGATTAAAGCTATTAATAAAAAAATAACAGTAATAGATAAAAAGGTTAAAAAGTATAATTTGTCTTTTTTCATGCTTAAATTTAAAATTCGAAATATACTATTAATCTTTTTCTTTTTCAGGTTGATATTTCCTCTTTTAAGTATTATTTTTCGGCTTTATAAACTTTTTTACACATAAAAAGGATTACATTTAGTTACTTTGATATAGTTTTCTAATTAAATTTATGAAAAAAAAAAACAAGATTTTTTATTTTTTATTTATACTTTTTCTTATAGTAAATAGCTGTTTTTATATAGCTTATTATTTTAAGGATTCTAACAAAAATTTAGAATTAGTACCTTATAATACTTCTATTAATTCTATCGATTTAATAGACTCTTATCTAGATAATGAAAAAAAAGCTGATAAATTGTATTTAGAAAAAATTATAGAAGTATCTGGTTTTGTAAGAGAAGTTACTTTTTTAAATAACAGAAATACAGTAATATTGTACGGTAAAAATAAAACCTCTGGTATTATTTGCGATATACACCCAAGCCAAATTGAAAAAATAAAAAACTTAAAAGAACATCAAAAAATAGTTGTAAAAGGTATTTGCAAAGGTTTTTTAAAAGATGTTGTACTATTAAACTGTTATATAGATTTAAAATTGAATGAATAAAATTTTATCATTATTTTTAACAATCACTTTATTTACTGGTTTCACTTCAGATACTAATCAGTTTATTGCAAGACAAGGACACATCTCTTTTTTTTCTTATGCTTCTATGGAAAACATTGAAGCACAAAATAACCAAGTTTTAAGCATCTTAGATCTTAAAAATAAAAAAATAGCAGTAAGCATGTTAATGAGTGCTTTTGTATTTAAAAAAGATTTAATGTACGAGCATTTTAATGAGAGCTATATTGAATCTGATATTTACCCAAAAGCAACTTTTGAAGGAGATATAATAGACCTTGAGCCATCTTTAAATAAACAAACAAAAATTGCAAGAGGTAATTTAACAATTCATGGAATTACAAAAGAAATAGATATTAAAATAACTATAGAAAAAATAAATAAAACTTATACAATTTCTGGTGAATACAATGTATTTGTAAAAGATTTTGACATTAAAATTCCACCAATTTTATCTAGCAATATTGCAAAAATAATTACTATAAAATTCAGCTTTCAATATCAATCTTATGAAGGATAAAAAAATATATCAATTATTTATAGTAATCTATTTAGTAGTAAACTCTACTTTAAACGCACAAAGTTTATTAGACAAATTAAATAATGAGTTTACATATAAACCAGTTTATGAAATAGCTACTTTTAAAACTACAAGAATTGGTTTAAGTCATTCTATTGAAACCCGTAAAAAAGGTGCTTTACAAATTTCTCTTTATAACAGATATTGGAACATTCCAAATTTTGGAGGAGAGCGTTTTTTAGCTGATAAAATAAGTACCCGTTATGGTTTAGAATATGCATTATCAGATAACTTTACTGTAGGGTTAGGATATACAAATTTTGATAAAATTTCTGATGGTTATTTAAAATACAAACTTTTAAAACAACAAAGAGAAACTAAAAAAGCACCTATTACAATTACATTATTACAAGTAATATCTAATAAAAAAAGGACCAGTACAGATGTTTATGGCAAAGAATCACCTGCAAACAACTATGCATTTACTAGTCAGGTTTTAATTGCTAAGAAACTTAATTCATATCTTTCTATTCAAATTACACCAACCATTATTCATAGAATAGCAACTATTAAAAATAATGACCCAAATAGTCAGTTTGCAATTGGTTTTGGAGGAAGACACAAAATAGGTAACCATACATCTATTGTCTCTGAGTACTATTACGTAGCAAATCCATTAAAATCTATGAATACTTATAATCCTTTTATGATAGGTCTAAATTGGGAGTTAAGTCATTTACTGTTACAGTTTCATATTACAAATACACGTAATTTTGCAGAGGATACTTTTATAACTCAAACTACAAATAATTTCAATTTTAAAGATCCAAACTTACATTTTGGTTTTAATGCAACTTTTGTATTACACACAAAAAAGAGAAAATTAAAGTAAATACTATCTTTCTTTATTAAAATATTTTACTCGGTTAGCTTTAATTTGTCATAAATTAACCGTTATAACAATTATTCTAAGTAATAAGTAATTTTAGAAAAAAAATCGATTCAAAAACTTTTATTCCAATAATATATTTAACTTTTTAAAATTCAATAAGTTTATTAGTTTACTTGGTAAGCGTCGTTTTGTAAAAAACGACGCTTACTTTTTTATAATAACTTATTGTACAGGTTTATCAAAAAACGAATCTGCTAATTGTGCTTCACTTGCTAAAGGCGATTTAAAATCTACAATCTTAGTTGTAGGGGCATATACATCATCCTTATCTTTTGCATACCAAGTAATTTGTTTTGGTAAAACAAAACCATTTACATTTTCCCAACCATTGTATTTTATCAATTTATAAGTATCAACGGGTGCTTTCGTTCTAAAAGTTACGGTATACGCAAGCCATTCCATTTGATACGTTTTAGCATTGTAATACACAATATAATTATCATCAGGAGAAGTACCTACATTTGCTTTGTAAGAAATCTTATAACCTGGATAATTGATGCCTTCAAATACAAAATTAGCTACTTTTTCATAAATAATTCCATCATCAGCTAAAACAAAAGGCATGGCATAAAAGTAAAAATATAGGTTATAATAAAAAGCAGGATCTCTTTTTAAACTTCCTTTTTCTTCTTCTAAAGACCAAATTTCTTTTCCGTCGAAACCAAGAGAATATTTAGGAGAATTCACTAAAATTTTACGCGAATTCATATCAGAAGTATGTACCTCATCTTCTTTAGAAAAAGAAAGCGTTTTTACTTTTCTCCATTTATCAATACCACCGTGAGCATCAAAAACTTTTCCTAATTCTACAGGAAAAGCCTCTTTTTTAACAGTAATAATAGTTTCTTTTTTAACTTCTTTTTTTGCCTCATTTTTACACGAAGCTGCTATGATTACCAGTAATAATACAAGTATTTTTTTCATAATTTAATTTCTATTTTTTTAACCATTAACCTCAAATATACTTATTTAATTGGTTTCTCAAAAAATGAAGCTGCTAGTTCTTTATTACTTATAGATGCAAAAGTAAATTCCATTGCAGGTCTTGCAGGTTCTGTTGGCACACCTGTTTCATCTGTTTTATACCAAGTAATTTCAGAAGGTAAAACCAATCCGTTTACGTTGTTCCATTTACCATATTTAATTACATTAAATTTATCGCTTGGTTTTTTAGTACTAAAGGTAGCCGTATATGCTAACCATTCCATTTGATATGTTTTTGGGTTGTAATATAATTTGTAATTATCATCTGGAGAACTCCCTAGATTTGCTTTAAAAGACATTTTATATCCAGGATACTCAACTCCTTCAAAAGATAAAGGTGCAATTTTTTCGTAAGAAATTCCATCATCAGACAAAACAAAAGGCATGGCATAAAAATAAAAGAAAAGGTTATGATAAAAAGAAGGATTTCCTTTAAAAGCACCTTCTTGTACTTCATCTAACCAAACCTCTTTACCATTAAAACCAACAGCATATTTTGGTGAATTAATTACATTTTTACGCGCATGTAAATCTATAGTATGTACTTCTTCTCCTTTTGTAAAAGTTAAAACAGCTGCATTTCTCCATGCTTTAATTCCCCCATGAGCTTCAAAAACTTTTCCTAATTCTTCTGGAAAACTTTCTTTTTTTACTGCTGCTATTTTTTCTTCTTTGATTTCTTTTTTTGGTTCATTTTTACAAGAAACTGCAAATACAACCATTAATACTAAAAGTACTTTTTTCATAACTAGATTTATGTTTTAAATTGGATAATTTAGATGGTCGTAATCATTAAGAATCCTTACAAAAAAAGTAAAATTTAACTATTAAATTTTAGATTGATAGGTGTATAAATCAAAATACCTACCTTCTTTAGCAATTAACTCATCATGAGTTCCTCTTTCTGCAATACTCCCCGCTTCTATTACTAAAATCTGATCTGCTTTTTTAATAGTACTCAATCTGTGTGCAATTACAATGGTAGTCCTGTCTTTAACTAATTCTGATAAACTTTTCTGAATTAAAGATTCACTTTCTGTATCTAAGCTAGAAGTTGCTTCATCTAAAATAATAATCTTTGGATCTGCTAAAATAGCTCTTGCAATTGCCAATCGCTGACGTTGACCACCAGAAAGTTTCACACCTCTTTCTCCAATTAAAGTATCTAAACCATTATCAAATCTGTCTGTAAATTCATTTACATACGCAGCATTAACCGCGTTTTGTAATTCTTCTTCTGATGCATCTGGTCTTGGAAATAAAATATTTTGTCTAATGGTTCCTTCAAACAAAAATTCGTCTTGTAAAACAACCCCTAAGTTTTTTCTGTAACTAGACAAATTAACCTTAGACATATCTTGGTTATCAATAGTAATCGAACCCGATTTAGGGTTTAAAAAAGTGGCAGATAAACCTGCAATGGTAGATTTACCAGAACCAGAACTCCCAACTAAAGCCGTTACAGAACCAGAAGGCACTTTAAAATTGATGTTATTTAAAACCTCTTTTCCTTCTTCATACTCAAAAGAAACATCATCAAAAACAATTTCTCCTTTTATATTTTCTAAAAAAATGGTTCTGTCTTTATCATCTTCTTCTGCAGCCATATTCATTAACTCTTCTGTTCTGTCTAAACCCGCAAGTGCTTCCGTTAATTGGCTACCAATATTACTCATCTGTACAATAGGAGCAACCATAAAAGCTAGTAGAAATGTAAACTGAATAAAATCTCCAAAGGTCATAGTACCTTCTATCATATAATAACCTCCAATTCCCATAACTCCGGTAGTTGCTAAACCTATTAACAGCGTTGATGAACTTGTCATGATTGCAGTTGCAGTCAAACTTTTTTTAACATTGATAAAAATATCTGCTACTCCTTTTTCAAATATTTTACTTTCTTGCTCTTCTGCGTTAAAAGCTTTAATAACTCTAATACCGCCTAAAGTTTCTGTTAAACGTCCTTTTACTTCTGCATTAATTTTTCCTCTAGCTCTAAAAACAGGTCGTATGTATTTAAATGATTTTAAGGCGATAAATCCGAAGATTGATAAAGGCACAAAGGTAAAAACGGTCATCCAAACATTCATTTTAATCAGAATAACCAAAGTTACAATTGCAGTAAAAGAACCACCAATTAGTTGTACCAAACCCGTACCAATTAAGTTTCTAACACCTTCTACATCTGTCATAATTCTAGAAACTAAAGCGCCAGATTTTGTATTATCAAAAAAACTAATAGGCAAAGACAATACTTTTCTTTGTACCTGTACTCTTAATTCTGATATTAAATACTGTGCTTGAATACTTAATACTTTTGTTAATAAAAAAGAAGTAATAGCTTGTACTAAAATAGCGCCAATAACAATAAATATTAAGTTATATAAATGACTGTAATCTTTATTAGGTATAACGTCATCCATTAATATTTTACTTTGCATTGGCAAAACAAAGCCAGATAAACTTCTAATAATTATAAGAATTAAACCTAAAAAAACCAAGTTTCTCCTTGGCCAAATAATAGTTATAAAAGCTTGTTTTAAAGTTACTTTAGGTTTGGTTTTATTTTTTTTTGAATCTTTAAGATGTTGCATATTATTTTTTAAGAATATAAGTAAATACGGAAGTCAATTTATATGCCACATAAAATAACATGACAAATTAACAAAACAAATACTATGCAAAAGTACGTATCTGTTTACTAAAACACCCAAATTACAGCTCATAAAAAAAGGCAGCTCCAGATCTCATCTGGAGCTACCTACAAAAAAAACTAACTTAACAAATTAGCAAATTAGACCATACTATTTTTTAATTTTTTATAATTATTTAAATGCTCTATATATAAATTTCTATTTTTTTTATGCTCTGTGTAAAAGAATAAATCGCATTCTAAATCAATACATTCAATGTAATTATCTAAGACATTTATATATTCTAAAAGTAACTGATGTAAAACCTTATTATCTTCTACAATCTTAAAAAAAGAATCACTTAAATTCTTTTTTTTAAGTATTTCAAACTCAACATTATTACATTCTTGCGAAATTTCATTAAGATCAAACATCCATCTTTTTACCTCTCTTAAACTTCTTTTTTGAATTATTTCATTTTCAGAATATTCACTTATATTATTTTTTACACGCATCATAATTACCTATTTGGTTACTTTTAATTCTTGCTCTACATTTAACACATTCAATTTTTGTAAACCTCCAGGAAAATCCCATAAAATAACATCACCCTTTGCGTAACCCAAAACAGCTGTTCCCATAGGTAACAATAAAGAAATTTTATTATCTAACGTGTTACTATTAGCAGGTACAACTAGTTTAAATGTTTTTTCCCACAAACCATCTTGAGAACTAACTGTTACAACAGAATTCAATCTTACCACATCATTAGGCATTTCATTTTCTGTAACTACTTTTGTAGCGTTTCTTAGCTCTTCTTGTAACTTTAAAATATGATTTTTAACTGTTTTTGAGGCTGTTGCATTGTTTAAATTCAAGAGTTTTTCTATAATTAAAAACTCTTTTTCTTCAATAATTAATTGTCCATACTTCATTTTTTCTAAAATCTTAATTATTACATAATTTCTAATTCTCTTTCCCCCTCAATAAAACTAAAACCTGGTGTTAAAATAGATGTTGAATTCTTGCTGTCTAAATTCCTTTTTTCATATTCGCTACAAGACCAAATTGCATTCTTGTTTGATGTTAAGCTGCAATCTATTGTATGAATACACGTATTACATAAACTTTTATTATTGAGTATCATAATTATCTTTTTAATTACAACTACCTATTGGCAAGCCATGTGCCATTTTTTTAAAAGAAAATCAACAAAAACATAAAGCACTACAAAACAATACTTTAATTTAAATTTAACTGTAAACCAAAAAAAAGCAGTTGAGGAATATTTCCCCAACTGCTACTTATTTACCCACTTTTCTTAAAAGACTTATTTTAACTTTTCTCGAAGTGTTTTTCGATCAATTTGAAGAATTTCTGCTGCTTTTGTTTTGTTGTTATTTGTAGCCTGAAGCACTTTTAAAATATACGTTTTCTCAAACTCTTTTAATGATAGTAATTCTTGATTTTCAGAAAAATCAATCTGATACTTTATGTGTTCTGGTAAATGCTCTACATCTACTAACTTATCACACATAATAATAGCTCTTTGTATTACATTTTCTAACTCCCTAATATTTCCGGGCCAATTGTATTTTTTTAGAACTTCTAAAGCTTCTGGAGTCATTTTTAAAAAACGGTCTTTGTATTCTATTCCGTATTTAAACAAGAACTTATCTACCAATAACGGAAGGTCTGTAACTCTTTCTAACAAAGAAGGAACTTCTATTTGCACAACCGTTAATCTGTAATACAAATCTTCTCTAAAGCGCTCTTTTTTTATCAATTCTTTTAGGTTGATGTTGGTTGCCGCAATTACACGAACATCTATTTTTTCTGGTTTTTGAGCTCCCACTCTTACCACTTCTTTTTCTTGTAAAACACGTAATAATCTTAATTGCGTTGATAAAGGTGCATTCCCTATTTCATCTAAAAAAATAGTACCATTATTCGCTGCCTGAAAAAAACCTTTTCTGTCCTTATCTGCTCCTGTAAACGCTCCTTTTACATACCCAAACAATTCTGATTCTAATAA
The DNA here is from genome assembly GCF_009796785.1 of Polaribacter sp. L3A8. Lineage (NCBI taxonomy): Bacteria > Pseudomonadati > Bacteroidota > Flavobacteriia > Flavobacteriales > Flavobacteriaceae > Polaribacter > Polaribacter sp. L3A8. The sequence continues at coordinate 4,196,352 of NZ_CP047026.1, read as the reverse complement.
GTTTTCTGGTATCGCTCCACAGTTTACCACAATAAATGGTGCTGAAGAAAATTTACCCATATAATGTATAGAGCGCGCAACCAACTCTTTTCCGGTTCCGCTTTCTCCATGGATAAAAACAGTTGCTTTGTTATTTTTTAAACGCTCAATTACATCTGTCACTTTTTTCATTGCAGGTGATGTCCCTATTAATTCTCCATAGGGTTTCGATACAATTTCTTCTTTTACTTTGGTAATTTTATCCCTTTTAGGTTTAGATGCTAAAGATTTAAAAATAGCCGTTTTTAATTCTTCTTTTGTAAAAGGTTTGGTAATATAATCTGCCGCACCAGATTTCATCACTTCTAAAGCACCATTTATAGACGGAAAACCTGTAACGACTAACTTAGGCATTTTAGAATAATGTTCAGACACATACTTAATTAACTCCAAACCATCTACACTAGGCATTTGCAAGTCTGTAATTAATAAATCTATAGAAGTATCTTTTAGAATTTCTAAGGCCTCTTTTACAGAAATGGCTTTATAGGTATGATAATTTAGGGATTGTAAATGCCTTTGGATGAGTTCTAGAATGTGAATATCATCATCTACAATTAAAATATTCTCTTTGTTTAGCATCTTTTAACTTTTAGGAAAGCGAACAACAAAAATAGTGCCTTTTGGCGAATTTGGTTCATGTGTTATCGCTCCTTTATGACTTTTAATAATTCCATGTACAACGCTTAATCCTAAACCAGCACCATCTCCAACAGGTTTGGTTGTAAAAAATGGATTAAAAATGTTTTCTGAATTTTCTTTAGAGATTCCCTCTCCTTGATCAGAAATTTTAATTTCTACTATTTTTCGTTTCTCTTTAACATCAAGATTAATTTCACCATTTACAGGCGAAAAATAAATAGCATTCATTACCAAATTAAAGATTACTTGTGTAAGCTGAATTTTATCAACTTTTAAATAAACCTCATCACTAGAAAAAGAAATAGTATAACTTATATTTTTCTTCGTAAAATTAGGGTTTAACAAACGTATGGATTCATCAATAATTAAATTGATATTTATTGATGTCATTTGTTGTGGCATTTCACAAGAAAAGAACATTAATTTTTTTACAACTTCTCTAGAGTAAATAGCACTATTTATTACTTTTTCTAAATCTTCACTACCTATTTCATCCTCTTTATAACGCTCTTTTAGCAATTCTGTAAATCCTAAAATATTGGCTAATGGTGTATTTAATTCATGTGCAATTCCTGCAGTAATTTGACCTAAAATAGTTAACCTGCCCGCTCTTTCTATTTGACTTTGAGCAATTTTTTCTTTTTCCTTTATTTGTTCTCTTTCTAAAAAATCGCCAATTTCTAAGGCTATTTTCTTTAACAATAATTTTTCTTCTTTTAAAAATGCGTTTTCAGAAAATTTTTGTTTAGAATACCCAACAGTTACAGCTCCTTTTATATGGCTAAATGTTTTAATGGCAGAAATAATAAAAATAACATCTTCTATTTTTTTGCCTGCAACAACGGTAATACCATCAACTTTAATTTCTACAAATGCTTCTTCTGGAAATCGAATTGCCTCCTTTAAACTGATGGCAATTTCCTTTAATAAAACTGCTACATTATTAAAATCACTCTCTCTAATTAAGGAGCTGACTCGGTACAAACAAGTCAGCTCTTTAATTCTTTCTTTTAATTTATCTTCTAACGTGATTTGATTTTCCATTTATCAACAAAAAAAATCGAACAAATTATAATTTGTTATCAATAATGGTTTGTACAATTTCTGGATTTAACAAAGTACTTGTGTCACCTAAATTATCTATTTCGTTGCAAGCAATTTTACGTAAAATACGTCTCATAATTTTCCCCGAACGTGTTTTTGGTAATCCTTCTGTAAACTGAATTTTATCTAATTTTGCAATTGGGCCAATTCTATCTGTAATTAATTGATTGATTTCCTTTTGCAAATTGTTATGATCTCTGTATTCTCCTGCATCTTTTAAGGTTATATATCCATATAAAGCACTTCCTTTTATATCATGTGGAAAACCAACAATGGCACTTTCTGCAATTGCAGGATGCTCATTAATAGCGTCTTCTATGGGTGCGGTTCCTAAATTATGACCAGAAACAATAATTACATCATCTACTCTACCTGTAATTCTGTAATACCCAACCTCATCTCTAAGCGCTCCATCACCTGTAAAATACATATTATCAAACGCAGAAAAATAGGTTTCTTTATATCGCTCATGATTGCCCCAAATGGTTCTTGCAATACTTGGCCAAGGGTATTTTATACACAATCTTCCTTCTACTTGATTTCCTTTTAATTCGTCTCCGTTTTCATCCATAATTGCAGGTTGAATTCCAATAAAAGGCAAGGTGGCATAGGTTGGTTTTGTTGGTGTTACATACGGAATTGGAGTAATCATAATTCCACCAGTTTCTGTTTGCCACCAAGAATCTACAATAGGGCTTCTTCCTTTACCTACATTATCGTTATACCAGTGCCACGCTTCCTCATTAATTGGTTCTCCAACAGAACCCAATACTTTTAAGCTTGATAAATCGTATGTATCTATTAACGCTGTACCGTGTTTTGCTAAAGCTCTAATTGCTGTTGGTGCCGTATAAAACTGACTCACTTTATGTTTGTCGATGATATCCCAAAAGCGTCCAAAATCTGGATAACTTGGTACACCTTCAAACAAAACAGTAGTTGCTCCGTTTGCCAAAGGTCCATATACAATATACGAGTGTCCGGTAATCCAACCAATATCGGCAGTACACCAATACACATCATTTTCTCTATATTGAAAAGCGTTTTTAAAGGTATACGCAGTGTACACCATATAACCCGCCGTAGTATGCACCATTCCTTTCGGTTTTCCCGTAGAACCAGAAGTGTATAAAATAAACAACGGATCTTCTGCATCCATTATTTCTGCTTTACATTCTATAGAAGCGTCGTCTAATAAAGGTTGTAACCATTTATCTCGTCCTTCTTTCATATTGATATTTGCATGGGTTCTTTTGGCAACCAACACATTTTCTACTCCAGGACAACTGTCTAAAGCTTCATCTACAATTCCTTTTAAATCGATCGCTTTTTTCCCTCTAAAAGAACCATCTGCAGTAATAACCATTTTACAATCAGAATCATTTATTCTTGTTGATAATGCTGTTGCAGAAAAACCTGCAAAAACTACAGAATGAATAGCACCAATTCTAGCACAAGCCAGCAATGAAATTGCCAATTCTGGAATCATAGGGACGTAAATACAAACTCTATCTCCTTTTTTAACGCCGTGTTCTTTTAAAACATTTGCAAATTGATTTACTCTTTCATGCAATTGATTATAAGTAATATGTTCTGCGGCTTCATTAGGATCATTTGGTTCAAATAAAATTGCCGTTTTATCTCCTCTAGTTGTTAAATGTCTGTCTATACAATTCTCTGTTATATTTAATTTGGCTCCTTGAAACCATTTTACTTCTGGCTTAGAAAAATCCCAATCTAAAACTTTATCCCATTTTTTTCGCCATAAAAAATGCTCTTCAGCTATTTCTTCCCAAAAATTTTCTGGTTCTCTTATCGATTTTCTATAGACTTTAAAATATTCTTCTAAGTGTTTTATATGGTAGTTACTCATGTTGTATGTAGTTAATTGTAATTATTTCTAAAAATATAAATTATATTCCTCATTAAGAAGCCTAATAGATTTATTTAAGTGTTTTTTTAACATAAAAAATAAAAATTACATCTCTTTTTACTGCTTTTAATATTTAATATGCAAAACATATTTTATGCTGCTAAATTACTTTCCTTAAAAAAATAGTTATTCCTTTTCTTTAAGTACACTAGAACGGATAAAAAAATAAAGTCTTAATGCTATTACTAAAAAAAAACGTGCACTTTTACCTTAGGTAACATCATCTGTTAAGTGTGTCTTTTCCAATATTCAAATAGATCTTAGTTCTTATAAAAAACAACGACGAAACTTAATAAACAAAATTATTAGCGTAAATATAAATCTCACTTTCATAAAAAGTTTAAAAATACTTTAGGTATTTCTCCTATTGATTTTTTAAATTCTGAAAAAATAAAGTTTTCTAAGAAATTGATAAAAGAATCTAAAGATTTTAGAATGTCTAAAATTGTTTTTAAATCTGGTTTTAATAACACCAGTTACTTTAACAGACAGTTTAAGAAGTCAATTAATTACTAATACTTTATTTTAATGTGTTGCATCTCCTGCTCCACTCGGAATTCTAATACTTTCTACAATTTTCACAACATCTTTAGGTGGTTCTGGTGTAAACCTAGAAACAATCACTGAAATAATAAAATTAGCCATCATTGCAACTGTACCAAATCCTTCTGGAGAAATTCCAAACCACCAATCTTCTTTTGTACCCCCTCCAAACCAATCGAATTTGAACTTCATCATATAAAACAACATTAATAAAATACCTACCAACATCCCTAAAATTGCACCTTCTTTGTTCATTCTTTTACTAAAAATACCCAAAACTATTGCTGGAAAAAACGAGGCAGCAGCTAAACCAAAAGCCAATGCAACCGTGGCGGCGACAAAATCTGGAGGATTTATGCCAAAATAACCTGCAACACAAACTGCCACTACAGCAGATAATCTTGCTGCAAGTAATTCTCCTTTTTCTGATATTTTTGGATTGATCATTTTCTTAATTAAATCATGAGAAACAGATGCAGAAATAACCAATAACAAACCTGCTGCAGTAGATAATGCTGCTGCTAAACCACCTGCTCCAACCAATGCAATTACCCAATTTGGTAATCCTGCAATTTCTGGGTTTGCTAAAACCATTATATCCTTATCTACTGTTAATTCATTTATTGTTTCATCTGCAACATATTGAATCTTTCCATCCTTATTTTTATCATCAAACTTTATAAGTCCCGTTTTTTCCCAATTATTAAACCATTCTGGCAACTTATCGTACTCTTTATTGCTAACTGTTTCTATTAAATTAGTTCTAGAAAAAACAGAAATAGCTGGTGCGGTAGTATACAAAATAGCAATTAACAACAATGCCCAACCAGCAGATTTACGAGCATCAGACACTTTTTTTACCGTAAAAAAACGAACAATAACATGTGGCAATCCTGCCGTTCCAAACATTAAAGCTGCTGTAATTAAGAAAACATCTAACGTACTTTTACTACCCGACGTGTATTCTGCAAAACCTAATTCTTTATGCAAACCATCTAACTTATCTAAAAGATATACGCCATTTTCATCCATTCCTCCAAAACCTAATTGCGGAATTGGATTGCCTGTCATTTGAATAGAAATGTAAATTGCCGGAACCATAAAAGCGAATATCAACACGCAATATTGAGCAACTTGTGTATAGGTTATCCCTTTCATTCCTCCTAAAACAGCATAGAAAAGAACAATTATCATCCCAATAATTACTCCTGTATTAATATCAACCTCTAAAAATCTAGAAAAAACCAAACCAACTCCTCTCATTTGACCAGCTACATAAGTAAAAGAAACTAAAAGCGCGCAAAATACCGCAACACTTCTGGCAACATTAGAATAATAGCGATCTCCTATAAAATCTGGTACTGTAAACTTTCCGAATTTTCTTAAATATGGTGCTAGCAATAAAGCTAATAAAACATAACCACCGGTCCAACCCATTAAATAAACAGAACCATCATACCCATTAAAGGAAATGAGTCCTGCCATAGAAATAAATGAAGCGGCAGACATCCAATCTGCTGCAGTAGCTAATCCATTAGCCAAGGGAGAAACACCACCACCTGCTACATAAAACTCTTTTGTAGATCCTGCTCTAGACCAAATTGCAATACCAATATATATGGCAAATGTAAACCCCACTAAAATCCATGTCCAAACTTGAATACTCATAATTCTTCTACTTTTAATTTATTTTTTCTACCTTTAATTATTATATCCAAATTCTTTATCTAATCGATTCATAAGTTTAATGTAAACAAAAATTAAAATGACAAAAACATAAATAGAGCCTTGTTGAGCAAACCAAAAACCAAGTTTAAAACCACCTAACCTAATGGTATTTAATTCATCTACTAAAAGAATACCAAAAACGAATGAAACCAAAAACCAAATACTCAACAAAATTGCTAGATACTTTAGATTTTTTTTCCAATATCTCTCTTGATTAGTTAATTTCATATTCTTTATTATTAGTGTTAATTTTCTACAATATATACAAAATAACACACACTTATATATCTAATTACACCTTTTTTATGCCGAATTTAGACATCATATTATCTTTTGATAACTGGTTTATTGTTTTATTATTTTTTATTGTTGCCATTTTATATGCTGCCGTAGGGTTTGGAGGAGGCTCTAGCTATTTGGCTATTTTAGCATTAACAGGTATTGTTTTTACTCAAATTAGAGCAACATCTCTTTTGTGTAACATTGTAGTGGTTATTGGAAACGTGTTTTTATTTTATCAACAAAAAGAAATTAATTGGAAAAAAGTGATTCCTCTAATTACATTTAGTATTCCTTTAGCTTATTTGGGTGGGTACTTAAAAATAAGTCAAGAATTCTTTTTTATTTTACTTGGTCTCACGCTACTTATTGCCGCAATTACAATGTGGACTTCAAAAAAAATATCTTCTTCGGATGAAATAAACAACAATTCAACACCTATAAGAAACGCTAGTTTTGGAGGTATTATAGGCTTCATTTCTGGTATGGTTGGTATTGGAGGTGGTATTTTTTTAGCGCCACTTTTACATCTTACAAATTGGGATACTCCCAAAAAAATAGCCGCTACTGCAAGTATTTTTATACTCGTAAATTCTATTGCTGGCTTGTTGGGGCAATATTCTAATCCAGATTTTATTATTGATTGGAACTTAACTTCTGTGTTATTAATTACCGTTTTTATTGGCGGACAAATAGGTCGTAGAGTGAGTAAGAACTATTTTTCTCCTGTGCAATTAAAAAAAGCAACGGCTATTTTAATTGCCTTTGTAAGCTTACGTATTCTGTGGAAGTATCTTTTTATGTAATCATTATCAAAAAAATAAAATTTAAAGCTTTCATTTTTTTTAAAATTCTACAACACTGTAACTTACAATCTTTCAATAATAATATTGTGTATTCGATACAATCGAAATATCTTTGAAACATCTATAAAAAAAATAAAAAATGTTAGGAATTCTTTTTACATTATTAATGCTCATCTTATTACAAGCTGTGCTTGGTTTTGACAACTTATTATATATTTCGCTAGAATCTAAAAAAGCGCCTGAAGCAGAACAAAAGAGAGTTAGAAAAGTAGGGATTTTAATCGCTATCGTATTAAGAATTGTTTTACTTTTTGTATTAGTTTCTATTATTGATTTTTTTCAAGAACCATTTTCTTTCTTATCCGGAGGCATAAAAGATGTTATACATTTTGCATTTAACGGCCATAGTATTATTGTACTTCTTGGAGGTGGTTTTATCATCTACACTGCTATTAAAGAGATTTGGCACATGATTTCTACAAAAGGACTTGAAGTATCAGAAATGGCTACCGGTAAAAGTAGTAAATCTGCCAATGCTGTTATTACAAGTATAGTAATTATGAACTTAGTTTTTTCTTTCGACTCTATTTTAGCTGCCATTGGTCTTACTAGCGAAATAGAAAGCGCTACAACCGCTTTTATTGTTATGGCAATTGCTATTGTAATAAGTGGATTATTAATGCTTATTATGGCCGATAAAATATCTACTTTCTTATCAAAAAATAGAATGTACGAAGTACTTGGTTTGTTTATCCTTTTTATTGTTGGAATTATGTTGGTTACAGAAGGCGGACATTTAGCCCATCTAAAACTGTTTGGAGAAGAAATTGTACCAATGAGTAAAACAACATTCTACTTTGTATTGGCTATTTTAATAATTGTGGATGTTGTACAAGGAAGATACCAAAAGAAGTTACTTTCTCAAAAATAAGAGAATCTAAACTATATTATAAAAGAGTTTCATTTTAAGTGAAACTCTTTTTTTCTGCCTTACTTAATTTGTTTAACTTTTTATTGTTTTTATTAAACAAATAATATATATTTGTACCAGTTAGTTTCGGGGGAAACTAATTAATTAATAGTCAGATATATTGTCACACTTGATAATAGATTATTAAAACCGTTACTTTATAGTAACGGTTTTCTTTTTACAAACAATAAATAGCGATAGTAACAATTAAGCAACCAAAAGCTATACTTGTGGTTTATCTATCAAACATCAAAAGCTTAGTTATTATCTTTTAATAAAAGCAACCTGCAATCTCATTACATATAATGTATAAAAAAATCCTGTTATAAATTATAATAGGATTTTTTTTGATATTTATTTTCATCGAATAATACTATTCGATTACATTTATACTGTTTTAACAGAAAGTAATTGCATTTTTACTTAGCTACATTAACCGCTCTAGTTTCTCTAATAACAGTTACTTTTACCTGACCTGGATACGTCATATCGTTTTGTATTTTTTGAGAGATACTAAAAGACAATTCTGCTGCTTTGGTATCATTTACTTTACCACTTTCTACCATTACACGTAGTTCACGTCCTGCCTGAATAGCATACGCTTTCTGAACACCTGCAAAACCAAATGCAATATTTTCTAAATCTTTTAAACGTTGAATGTAAGAATCTAATACCTGACGTCTTGCTCCTGGTCTTGCTCCTGAAATAGCATCACAAACTTGTACAATTGGCGCTATTAACGTTTTCATCTCTATTTCATCATGGTGAGCACCAATAGCGTTGCAAACATCTGGTTTTTCACCATATTTTTCTGCCCATTGCATTCCTAATAATGCATGCGGCAATTCACTTTCTGTATCTGGTACTTTACCAATATCATGCAACAAACCTGCACGTTTTGCTACTTTTGCATTTAAGCCCATTTCTGCAGCCATTATACCACAAAGGTTTGCTACTTCTCTAGAGTGTTGTAATAAATTTTGTCCATAAGAAGAACGGTATTTCATTCTACCAACCGTTTTTATCAATTCTGGATGTAACCCATGAATCCCTAAATCTATTACAGTTCTTTTACCAACTTCTATAATCTCTTGTGTAATTTGGTTCTCTGTCTTCTTAACAACCTCTTCTATCCTTGCAGGATGAATTCTACCATCGGTTACTAACTTATGCATTGCCAATCTAGCAATCTCTCTACGAACAGGATCAAAACAAGAAAGAATAATTGCTTCTGGAGTATCATCAACAATAATCTCTACACCTGTTGCAGCTTCTAAAGCTCTAATATTACGCCCTTCTCTACCAATAATTCTTCCTTTAACATCATCAGACTCTAAGTTAAATACAGATACACAGTTTTCTACGGCTTGCTCTACACCTACTCTTTGTATGGTTCCTAAAATAACTTTTCTAGCTTCTTGTTCAGCAGTTAATTTAGCTTCTTCAATAGAAGTTTGTACAAAAGCCATTGCTTCTGTTTTTGCCTCATCTTTTAAAGATGATATCAATTCTTTTTTAGCATCTTCTGCAGATAAACCAGAAATTTGCTCTAGCATATCTACATGACGCTTGTGCATTTTTTCTAGTTCTGATTCTTTATTCTCTAAAAAGTCTAACTTTTTATTAAACTCTCCTTCTTTATGTTCTAAAGATTTATTTAATCTTTTATTTTTATCAACTTCAGACGCCACTTGAGACTCTCTATCTCTAATACGCTTCTCTACATCAGAAATCTTTTTTTCTCTACTAAGAATTACTTTTTCATGCTCTGCTTTTAATTCAATAAACTTCTCTTTAGCTTGTAATATTTTTTCTTTTTTTACAGAATCTGCATCTATTTTTGCCTCTTTTAAAATTGTAGCGGCTTCTTTTCTTGTACCACTAAGTATCTTTTTCCCTTTCGCCTTTTCTAAAGCATTTGCAATTAAAAATCCTACTGCAATTCCTATCAAAACTCCCACAATAATGGGAAGTATCATTCCATCCATAATTTAAATTTAATATATAAAAAAAGCCTACATTAGTTTGGTTTTTTAAACTCCAAATATGGTTACTTATAGGACTAACTAACTGTTCAAGGATCCACTTGGTACTAAAATAAATTTAGTAGCTATGGCTTGCTATAGTAGTTAAGACTCATCCTTCATAATTGAATCGTGTTGAGTTTAATAAACAATGTACTAACGTAGGCAGTGTGTTGTTAATGTATATTTTAAAGAACTTATTTTAAATGAGAATCAACTATATTAGTTAACTCTTTTATTTTATCTACTACTTCTCTATCTGTAGAATCCTTTTCTAATGATGCTATTTCTACTTTCGAAGCAAATTGCAAAGCACACATAGCTAAAACATCTTGTTTATCGCTAACGGCATAATTTTCTTCGTACATAGAAATTAATTTATTAATAGCGGTTGCGGCTTTTCTCATGCCTTCCTCTTCTTTTGTGTTATTCACACTTAAAGGATAGGTTCTACCTGCTATAACAACATTAATTTTAAGTTTTCCCACAATTTAATGAACTTTATTTGTGTAATTGTATAATACACTTATCGATTTCTCGAATTAAAGTATTTATTTTGAGTTTTGTATCTCTTGTATTTGTACTACTGCCATCTATAGTTTTTGCAACTTTAAGCAAATCATATTCTTTTTTCTGTTCTGCTAATAATCGCTCACTTTCAATTAACTGATGTTGTAACTTGTTTGTACTTTGAAGCAATATTTCATTTTCATTCTTTAAAAATTCATAATTAGAGAGTAAGCTCTGTAGCTTATCTTCCAGTAAATGAATTGCTTCTATTGTATTACACATCTAAATTTTAAGAATAAAACTATATCTACAAAGTTAACATTCTGTTTTAAACTTTACAACATTTTGTTACTTATTTTATCAATACTCTAAAGATTAACATTTTAATCAAAAAATGATTTTTAGTATTTTTGCAGAAAATATTAGTATTTTGAAACAAACAGTATTGTTATTCACATTCTTATCTACTTTTTTTTGCTTTTCTCAAGAAAACTACCCACAAGACTATTTTAGAAATCCTTTAGGCATTTCAACTGTTTTAGCAGGTACTTTTGGCGAATTAAGGAGTAATCACTTTCATTCTGGCGTAGATATTAAAACACAAGGAAGAGAAGGCTTAAAAATATATGCTCCCGCAGACGGATATGTATCTAGATTAAAAGTTGCTCAGTATGGTTTTGGAAAAGCACTTTATATTACACATCCAAATGGGTTTACAACCGTTTATGCGCATTTAAGTAAATATGCAGACAAAATTGAAGAATATGTAAAAGCAATTCAATATAAAAAAGAAGATTATGAAACCGGTAATTTATTTTTTAAAGAGAATCAATTTCCTGTAAAAAAGAGCGAAGTTATTGCGTATTCTGGAGATACAGGTAGTTCTGGAGGTCCACATTTACATTTTGAAATTAGAAACACAAAAACAGAACATGTTATTAATCCGTTATTTTTCGGGTTAAAACCAGAAGACACCACCCCTCCTCTTTTTCTTGCATTAAAAGTATATGCACTTAACAACAACGCAAGAATTAATAATAAGAATAAAAGTTTGGTTCTTCCTTTAAAAAGTATAAAAAAAGGCAGTTATTCAGTGAATAAAATTTCTGCTTCGGGAATAATTGGTTTTGGTGTAAATGTTTTTGATAGACTTGATAAAGCAAACAATAAAAACGGAATTTATAGCTTAGAAATGTTTGTAAATGGAAAGCGTTTTTACCATCATGATGTAGAAAAATTCTCTTTCGCAGAAAGTAAATTCATCAACTTGCATATTGATTATCCGCATTATAAAAAATATAAGAAAAAATATCAAAAAACATATAAAGAAACTGCAAACAAGCTTTCTACTTACGAAGGTTTAATAAATAATGGAAAAATAAACATTAAAAACGGATATAATTATAACATAGAAATTATTGCAAAAGATTACAAAGGAAACGTTAGTTCTCTAAAAATACCGGTAGTTGGCAAAGAGAATAATGTAATTTTTACGCAACAAGAAGATACAACTGCTTATAAAATAGTGGCTAAAAATTTTCAAAAATTTACTCAAGAAAATGTAACTGTTGCTTTTCCTAAAAATACTTTTTATGAAGATCTTTATTTAGATTTTAAAGTTGATAAAGGTGTTGCCAAAATTCATACACCTACTATTCCTTTAGATAAAAGTTTTACCTTAACTTTTGATGTTTCTAAGTATTCTGAAACGGAAAAACAGCAACTCTATATTGCCAATGTAGAAAAATCTAAATATCCATGGTATCAATATACTAGAAAAAAGGACAGTACATTTTACACTACAACAAAAACGTTGGGTAAATATGCTTTAGTTAGTGATATTTATAAACCAAAAATAAGTTTATTGTATTTTAAAAATAACCAATGGATTTCTAAAAGTAAAACCATTAAAGTAAAAATTTCTGATAGTGGTTCTGGTATTAAAAATTACAGAGCCTCCATAGATGGAAAATGGATTCTAATGGAGTACAATCATAAAAAAAGAATATTAACCTACAATTTTAGTGATAAAAAATTGGTTGGTAGCAAACATATCTTTAAAATTGTAGTCTCGGACAATGTTGGAAATACGAATACACTTTCTGCAACGTTCTTTAAGAAACAAGTAAACTAACATGCGCCTAAAAAAAGTCTTTCTAATTTTATTATTGTTACCTGTTTTTGCATTTGCTCAAAAAATGACAATCCTTAAAGGAACTGTAAAAGATAAAAACAAACAACCAATAGAAAAAGTATCCATAAAATACAACAACGTGGGTACAACCACAGATAAAAACGGTAATTATCAAATTAGAATTCCTTATAGAGAAGAAATTACACTTGTTTTTAGTCATTTATCATTTAGAACATTCACTAAAAAATATATAGCAAATAGTAGAAATGGAGTCCGTTACTCTGTAACACTTACTTCTAAAACAGAAGAATTAAAAGAAATAGTTATTAAAGATAACATTAGAAATGCACAGGGTATAAAGAAAATAGACATTGCAGTTGTTAAAAACATTATTGGTCCAAATGCAGGGGTAGAAAACGTTTTAATGACCTTACCAGGTGTTAGTAATAACAACGAATTAAGTACCCAATACAATGTTAGAGGTGGTAATTTTGATGAGAATTTGGTCTATGTAAATGGAATTGAAATTTACAGACCTTTTTTAATTAGATCTGGTCAACAAGAAGGTTTAAGTTTTATCAACTCAAATATGGTGCAAAACATTAATTTTTCTGCAGGAGGTTTTCAGGCCAAGTATGGCGATAAATTATCGTCTGTTTTAGACATTACGTATAGAAAACCTACAGAAACTGCCACAACTGTTGATGCCAGTTTACTAGGCGCAAGTGCTACTTTTGAGGGGCAGTTTTTAAATAAAAAATTAAGTACAATTACAGGCGTTAGGTATAGAGATAATAGTTTGTTTGTAAACAGCAAACAAATTGAAACGAATTTTAAACCTAGGTTTACAGATGTACAAACCTATTTGTCTTACGAGTTTTCAGAAAAATTTTCACTAAACTTCTTAGGTAATTTTTCTTTAAACGATTATAATTACCAACCTATTTCTAGAAGAACTCGTTTTGGTACTGTTGCAAACCCTTTAGAATTAATTGTTTTTTACTCTGGTCAAGAAGAAGATAAATATTTAACAATGTTTGGTGCTTTATCTGCCGATTATAAGGTAAATGATAATTTTACTTTAACAGCAACCGCATCTAGATACAATACACAAGAAGAAGAACATTTTGATATTGCAGCTGCGTATAATTTAGGTGAAATTGATGCAAATATTGGTTCAGAAAACTTTGGTGAAGTAGATTTTTCTCAAGGAATTGGTTCTCAATTAAATCATGCTCGTAACGATTTAGATGCTTTAATAACCAATCTGCAAATAAAAGGAACCATTAAAAAAGGTGACATTCAATGGAACTTTGGTGCTAAATATCAAAAAGAAGATATTAGAGACCGTATTAGAGAATGGGAAGTAATAGATTCTTTAGGCTTTTCTATAAGACCTCCTTTTCACAGCTCTAACAATCAACCTTATCTGCCTTTTGAAGGCGAAATTACACCTTATCAAAATATCAGAAAAGATAATAATGTTGCTATCAATAGAGTTTCTGGTTTTGTACAATTTAACCAACGTTCTTTTTGGAATGAGCATGAGGTTTTTTACAACTTAGGTATTAGATCTCAAAGTTGGTCTGTTACTGGAAATGGAGTAAAATCTAAAAATCTAACCATTATTAGTCCTAGAGCACAATTTGCTATTAAACCCAATTGGGATAAAGACATGTTATTTAGACTTTCTGGTGGATGGTACTCTCAACCACCTTCTTATAGAGAATTAAGAGACTTTAATGGTGCTATTAATGTAGATGTAAAAGCTCAAAAATCGATTCACATGGTGGCAGGAATGGATTATAGCTTTCAAATGTGGGAAAGACCTTTTAAGTTAACAACAGAATTATATTATAAAGATTTATCTGATGTAAATGCCTATTCTATAGATAATGTTAGAATACGTTATAGAGCAGACAATGTAACTACTGCTTATGCAACCGGATTGGATGTACGTTTAAATGGCGAGTTTGTTCCTGGTAGTGAAAGTTGGGTAAGTTTAGGGTATTTAAAAACAGAAGAAAATATTGATAATAGAGGCGCTATTGCAAGACCTTCTGATCAACGTATTAAATTCGGAATTCTTTTTCAAGATTACGTTCCTAATTTACCAAACCTAAAAGCGTATTTAAATTTGGTATATAACACAGGTGTTCCGGGTGGTTCTCCTTCTTATGCAGATGTCTATGATTTTCAAGGACGTTTAAGAGATTATAAACGTGCCGATTTAGGTGTGTCATATATTTTTGTAGATGCAAACAAACAATATACAACAGGTTGGATGTCTAAATTTAAAGAATTATCCGCAGGTTTAGAACTTTTTAATATGTTCGATATTCAAAATTCAATTACCAACACGTGGGTTAGAGATGTATATTCTAAAACACAATTCGGAATTCCGAATTTTATGACCGGACGCGTATTAAACTTAAAAGTTGGTATGAAGTTTTAAATCAAAAAAAAAAAGCGATTTAACTTTCATTAAATCGCTTTTTCAATTAAAACAAATTTACTTCTCCTTTTTATAATTTATCAAAAACATTAAATGCATTTGCATATTTATACAAATCAAAAATTGATTCTAACTCTAATTTTTGTTTTATGTTTTTTCTATGAGTACTAACAGTTGTAGGTTCTATAAAAAGTTGGGTTGCAATTTCTTTGGTAGATTTTCCATAAACAACCAACTCAAAAATTTGTTGTTCTTTTTTTGTAAGTGAATAAAATTTAGATTTATTTACTTTTTTAAAACGCTTTTCTTCCTGTAAGTTTTTAGAAAATTGTTTAAGAGATGAGAGGTCCTGTAATCCTAAATTAAAAAAACGTAGAAAGTCTTCAATAAGATTTATGGGTATTTCTTTATTGCTAATTTGATATGTATTATCAACAGATTTTAATTCGTTATACTCATATAATTTTTTAACTTCCATAGCATATTTCATTTTCGTTAACAAAATTAGTTTGAACTCAAAAAAAAAAACCATACTTTAGTAGGGTATTTAAAACATAAATGTGAAAATTAAACTCCCCCTAATTTTATTTTTCTTTACTTTATTTTCTTTTTCACAAAAAGAAGCATCTTCCATTTACACTTCAATATCATTTTTTAAACAACCTTCTAAAGATGTTGTTTCTATTAAAGAGATTATTAAAAATTATGAATTGGGTAGATTTCAACAAGAAAAAAAACCAAAAATCTATAAAAATTTAGGAGAAAACACACTCTGGAATCATTTTTTATTACCACAATCGACTACAGAAAACGACTATAAGTATTTTACAATTGCAAACCCTTATTTACCTTATGGAAAAATATATTTAAAAAAAGGTGATAAAATCGACTCACTTTATAGGGTTTCTAACAACAAAGAATTTCCTCATAAAAATATTTTTTACAGGCATCCGGTTTGGAAATTGCCTATAGACACAACACAACAAACAGAAGTCTTTTTAAAAGTTAAAAATAAAGACACCAGAACACGATTGTCTTACTTTCTAGAAACTGAAAATCAATTTTTAAAACGCGTAGAAACGGAGTATTTCTATTTTGGAATGTATATCGCCTTTCTAATTTGTATGGCTTTAATTTTGGTCTTTTTTGCCGTTATAAAAAAGGAATATGCTGTTTTATTTTACGCTTTATATATTTTTACGGTATTAATAGAATTCTTGGCAGGTAAAGGAATTGGCGTACAATATTTTTGGTCAGCAAGCGAATTTGCAATCAACAATATTAGAAGCCTTAGCCAAACAATTGGTGTAGCTTCAATTGGTTGTTTTTATTTAAAATTTTACAAATTAAACAAATCTCAAGCAATCCCTAAATTACTTTTTAAAATTGGTGCTTATATCGCACTAGCACTTTTATTATTCTATTTGTATAAATTTTTCTTTGGCGGACTCGTTGTTTTATATCTTTATGTTTGGACTATCTTAAAAGTAATCGCATTTATTTGGATTTTAAATCACTTGTATTTAACCATTACAAAACAGCTCCCTATTTATTTAGTAATCGCTTTTATATTACCTATTATAGCCATTATAAGTGGTCAGATTATAAACCCGAGCGTCTACAATAATTTAGCCATAACATTTAGCGGATCTACAATTTACTATATTGCTTTAGCTTTAGAAATTTTACTTTTTACTCGTTTTATTTTTGGTTCGGTTATAGAAGCTCAATTTAAATACTTTAAACTCAAAAAAGTAAGTGATGAGTTAAAGTACAATTTTCAAAATAAAACCTTAGCATTTCAACACACAGAAAGAAACAACTTAGTAAATAATGTTCATGATACTTTTGGTGGTTATTTAGAAGCTTTAAAATTACGTTTATTACAAAACGATGAAAAATCACCCGAAAAAGTAAAAGAAATTTTAGATGCTTTTTATAACGATTATAGATATTTATTAAACAGCTTATACGCACCAAAAATTAATTCTGATAATTTTATTGAAAGTTTAATTGAGTTCTGTACTAAAATTGATAATTTAACAAAACATAAAATCAATTATAACTTTAACCTTAAAAACATTGAATTATCACAAGATAAATGTGTTCATTTGTATCGTGTAATTTCAGAATTAACTACAAATGCCATAAAATATTCTAAAGCTACAGAAATAAAAATTAGTATGAACGACCATAAAAACCAACTCATAATACTTAACGTTACCGATAATGGTATTGGTTTTAATGAAGACTTAGTGCTAAAAAAAGGTTTTGGTTTAGAAAGCGTAAAAAAAAGAGTAGAACAAATAGAAGGAACTTTAAAAATAGACACAAGTAAAAAAGGTTCTAATTTTGAAATAAAAATACCTATAATCAATGATTAACCCCCCAATAAAAATTGTTATTGCAGACGATAATCGCTTTTTTTGTGACGCTTTAAAAGATAGTTTAAATGCTCATAATGAATTAAATGTAACCAATACTTTTACTACATTAAAAGAATTGTTTCAATATACAAACAGTTGTAATTTAGACGTTTTAATCTTAGATGTAAATTTTAATGGTCAAAATTCTTTAGATTTTATTGATGAAATAAAGAAAGTAAATAACAATTTTAAAATTATTGCTTTAACAACAATGAATAATAATTTTATTAAAGAAAAAGCGATAAAAAATGGTGTGGATGTTTTTGTAGGAAAAGATGGAAATCTGGCTAATTTTAAGACAATTATACTAAATTGTTTAACAGATAAAACTGTTAAAAAAAATAAAACCTCATCAAAAATTATTATTGATAATTACACATTTACCAAACGAAAATTAGAAATATTACAAGCTTTATTTAAGCATTCTGATAAAAATGAAAAAGAACTTTCGGCAATATTACATATCACAGAAAGTTCTTTAAAATCTCATAAAAGAGAGCTTTTTGAAATTACAAATACTAAAAGCACTCCAGAATTAATCAAATTCGGAATTCAAAAATCTTTAATAGTTGTTTAATCTAAAATCTGAGCAGCGTGTGCTTTTGTTTTTACTTTTGCAATAACATCTTCTATTACTCCATTTTCATCAATTACAAAAGTAGTTCTATGAATTCCATCATATTCTTTACCCATAAATTTCTTTGGCCCCCAAACACCAAAAGCTTCAATAACAGCTTTATCTTCATCTGCTAACAACGGAAAAGGTAATTCGTTTTTGTTAATGAAATTTTGTTGTCTTTTAGCAGAATCTGCACTTACGCCCAAAACATCATATCCTTTAGCTAAAAAAGATTGGTAATTATCTCTTAAATCGCAAGCTTCATTAGTACAACCTGGCGTACTTGCTTTTGGGTAAAAGAATAAAACCAATTTCTTACCAGCATAATCAGATAATTTTATGGTGTTTCCTAAATTGTCTAGTGCTTCAAATTGTGGAGCCTTATCTCCTATTTTTAATGATGTCATTTTCTAAATAGTTTTTAAAGTTTAAAAGTACAAAGAAAAAAGTATAGAGAACTAAAAAAGATAACAACAAAACCACAGTTTACATAAAACTGTGGTCAATTTAAGGTTCTATCTAATTAATTTAAATTAACCTCTTTGATCCGCTACAGCAAAATTCTGTAACATTTTACCTTTAGCATCAATAATTTCTATTTTACCGTCAGAATAAAAACCAATATCAAAAACTTCTGTTGATTCTACCGAGTTTTTTATACCAGCAGCAGACATAACACTAGCTACAGGCAATGCAAAAAAGTGATGTCCTTTAAAAGTTGGATTATAATTTACAGCGACACTACCTGTTAAATATGCCCTATAAGTAACCTTAACTTGCATAGCTCCTTTACTTGCAGAAAGCTTAGCTTCTACAGATTGTCCTGGATCTAAATCTACACTTACACCAGAAGAAGAACCAACAGTTGTGGTTTCACTTTTCGATTCTCCAATAGACCAAGATTGACTATAAGACAATGTTGTTGTTGATTTTGCACTTACAACCTCTATATTAACTCCTACTTCAATTGCTTCACTTATTGAAAGTGTACCTCCTGTAGACCATGAACTTGTAACGGTATTTGAAACCTGCTCAGAAATACTGGCATTAAAAGAGCCTTTAACACTACTATTATTTGTAAATGTTTTGGTTGCCAAAATATCTGGTTTAGATGAGATTCCTAAAATTTCTGCTCTAATAGGTACTAAAACAGTACTTACTTGAGACCAACCATACGTTCTGTATAAATCATTCCAAGGTGTTGGACTATGAAGATATGCATCATTTGGATTTTTCCCAAAATACTTTCCAACAGCATTTTTTAAAGAAGAATCTGACAATTTAAATGTAGACCGCTCAGTATCTGTAATAATATGCTGAATACTTCCTGTTGCTGTTGCTTTTGATGCATTTGCATCTGTAGCAGCTGTAATACTAATTACAATTCCCATAATTACTTGGTTTTAAATTATTAATTAAATGTGTTTATTTCAATAGCTTATAAACTATTTTTTATCAACTCAAAAATAAACACATAAACAACTAAAAAACAGGTAATTAATACGTGATTCAAAAATCAAGCTCTTCTACCTATTGCTCCTTTTAAAATAAAAAAACAGATATGTCACACAATTTATTATTGAAAAAATCAATATGCATATATTTGCTTTATCATATAAAACAACAATGACTAAACAAGAAAAAGTACAATTTGTAATTGACACACTTCAAGAAAAATATCCAGAAATACCAATTCCTTTAGATCACAAAGATCCTTTTACGCTTTTAGTTGCAGTTTTACTGTCTGCACAATGTACAGATGTTCGTGTAAATAAAATTACGCCTTTGTTATTCGCTAAAGCGGATAATCCTTTTGATATGGTTAAAATGACCGTAGAAGAAATTAAGGAAATTATTCGTCCTTGTGGCTTGTCGCCAATGAAAAGTAAAGGAATACATGGTTTGTCTAAAATTTTGATTGAAAAATATGATGGAGAAGTTCCTAAAACTTTTGAAGCTCTAGAAGAATTGCCTGCTGTGGGGCATAAAACTGCTGGTGTAGTTTTAAGTCAGGCTTTTGGTATTCCAGCCTTTCCTGTAGATACACATATTTTACGCTTAATGTATCGTTGGAATTTATCTAACGGAAAAAGTGTTGCTCAAACAGAAAAAGACGCAAAAAGACTGTTTCCAAAAGAATTATGGAACGATTTACACTTGCAAATTATTTGGTATGGAAGAGAATATTCTCCTGCTCGTGGTTGGAATTTAGATAAAGATATTATCACTAAAACAGTAGGTAGAAAAACCGTTTTAGACGACTATTATAAAACAAAAAAAACACCTTAAAAAAAGGTGTTTTTTTTACATAAAAGAAGTTAACGTTACTTAATAATTGCTTCTTTAATTAAAGTATTACCTGCTATTATTTCAAAAGTAGTATTAACAGGTGCAGCATCATACAAAGCATACACCAAGGTTTCTGCAACATCATCTCTACTTATTTCTCCTGGTTTATTTAATTTACTACTCAATTCTATTTTACCTTTTCCTTTTTCGTTATTTAAAGATCCTGGTCTTACAATAGAATAAGGTAATGTACTTTGTCTTAAATAAATATCTGCATTTTGTTTTGCTACTAAATAATCTTTAAGCGTGTTAGAACTTTCTGGACTATCTGCTCCCATAGAACTCAACATTATAAATTTTTTGACTTCCGTTTTTTTAGCGGCATCAATTAACTTCATTGCACCTTCTTGATCTACTTCTGCTACTTTTTTTCCTCCAGAACCTGCTGCGAATATAACTTTATCAATATTTTCTGTGGTAAATGAAACATCTTTTTCTAAATCTGCTAAAACAGTTGTTACATTTTTATCTTCAAATTGCTTTTTCTGACTTTCTTTACGAACCATTGCAATAGGATTAAAATATTGTGATGCTTGTAATAAGTTTACTATCTTTTTTCCTGTGGTGCCATTAGCACCTGCTACTAATATATTTTCCATAACGGCAAGTTCGTTAGAAAAACAATACTCTTTTACCTCATATACCATAAATAAGAGTGCATACAAAAAAAAGCCTCAACGTTAGTTGAAGCTTTTTCCTCTCTTAATTCAAATTCAATTCAATGAAGTCTTTTGATTTCGTTTTAACAAAAGTTAGCGATTTGGAAAAATTAATCAAAAATTGAACTGTTTCTTGTTTAGGTTGCATCTGCAAATCAGAAGGCTTTTTAGAGTAAAGTTGCATCATATAGTTAATTTAATAAACTGATTATAAACAACTAACGCTACTTAATTTCTTTTATTGTTAATCTACTAAAATAATTTTATGTTTTTCTATTAATTTACGCATATTTATAAGAGCATAGCGCATTCTACCAAGTGCTGTATTAATGCTAACCCCAGTGTTTTCGCTAATTTCTTTAAAGCTCATATCTTTATACATGCGCATTATCAAAACCTCTTTTTGTTCTTCTGGCAACTCATTTATAAGTTCTCTTACATCTGTATGAATCTGCTCTTTTATAATTTGCTTTTCAGCATTTAAATTACCATCACCCAAAATAGAAAAGATATCAAACTCATCTGTATTTCTAAAAGTTGGCATTCTATTCGTTTTTCTAAAATGATCTATAACCAAATTATGAGCAATTCTCATAACCCAAGGTAAAAATTTACCCTCTTCGTTATAGTTTCCTTTTTTTAAAGTTCTAATAACTTTTATAAATGTATCCTGAAAAACGTCTTCTGTAATGTCTCTATCTTGCACTTTACTATATATAAAGCTAAATAATCTTTGTTGATGTCTTTTAATTAAAACGGCTAAAGCTGCTTCTTTTCCTAAAATGTAATCTCTTACTAAAGTACTGTCTGTAATTGAGTTTTTTTCCACCATAACCACTTTTGAAGAGCAAGTTGCTCTCCGATTTTATTATTAAATTAATAATTTAAAAGTAGTTTTTTAAGTATATGCGTCTAATTTAGTGGTGCTTATGAGTTCCAAATATCAATATTATTTTTCAAATCAACAAATATTTTAGCAAAATTCATTCACATTTCTTTTAAAATGGTTTAAAAAAGGGGTATTTTTATAGCATATATTTTTGATGAATGAAGACTGATATTTCTAAAGTAAATCCTAAAGAAAACATTATAATTAAAGGAGCTAGACTCCATAATTTAAAGAACATAGACGTTGTTATACCAAGAAATAAATTGGTTGTAATAACGGGGCTTTCTGGTTCTGGAAAGTCATCTTTAGCGTTTGATACTTTGTATGCAGAAGGTCAGAGACGTTATGTAGAGAGTTTATCTTCTTATGCGCGTCAGTTTTTAGGAAAATTACACAAACCTAAAGTAGATTATATAAAAGGTATTGCACCGGCAATTGCTATTGAGCAAAAAGTAAATTCTACAAATCCGCGTTCTACAGTAGGTACATCAACAGAAATTTACGATTATATAAAATTATTATACGCCAGAATTGGTAAAACCTTCTCTCCTATTTCTGGTAAAGAAGTAAAAAAAGACACGGTTTCTGATGTTGTTAACTTTGTAAAAGAGTTTCATGAAAGAACAAAATTATTATTGTTAGCTCCTATTACAATTGATGAAAACCGAGATTTAAAAACCGTTTTACAAGTTTTAGAACAGCAAGGCTATGCGCGTTTAAAATGGAATGATAAAGTATATAGAATTGCAGATTTTCCGCAAGCGGATTTTAAAAACGAACCTTTATTTTTAGTAGTAGATAGAATTATTACTAAAGATGACGAAGACTTTTTTAACCGTTTAGCAGATGCTATTCAGACTGCTTTTTTTGAAGGAAAAGGAATCTGTTTTATAGAAAACTTAGAAGACAATAAAGTAGCCGAATTTAGTAATAAGTTCGATTTAGACGGCATGTCTTTCTTAGAACCCAACACACATTTATTCAGCTTTAACAATCCCTATGGTGCTTGCCCAACGTGCGAAGGTTATGGAAGCGTAATTGGTATCGATGAAGAATTAGTGATTCCGAATACGGGTTTATCCATTATGGAAGATTGTATTTTTCCGTTTAAAACACCTTCTTACATAAATTATAAAGAAGACTTAATAGATGTTGCGTATCAGTTTGATATTCCTATTCACAAACCGTGGTTTCAACTTACAGATAAACAAAAAGAATTGGTTTGGAATGGCAATAAATCCTTTAATGGAATACACCATTTCTTTACCGTTTTAGAAGAAAAAAGTTATAAAATTCAGAACCGAGTAATGCTTTCTCGCTACCGCGGAAAAACAAAATGTACATCGTGTAACGGAAAACGTTTAAGACATGAAACTAATTTTGTAAAAATAAACGAAAAGACAATTTCAGACTTGGTAACACTTCCTTTAGATGAATTATCTGTCTTTTTTAAGAACATCAAATTAGATAAATACGATGCAAAAATCGGAAAGCGTTTACTAACAGAAATTAACAATCGTTTGCTGTTTTTAACCAATGTTGGTTTGTCTTATTTAACCATCAACAGAACTTCTAACACACTTTCTGGAGGTGAAAGTCAGCGTATTAATTTAGCAACTTCTCTAGGAAGTTCTTTAGTAGGTTCTATGTATATTTTAGATGAACCAAGTATTGGTTTGCATCCAAAAGACACCGAACGTTTAATTGGTGTTTTAAAAGATTTACGAGATTTAGGAAACACCGTTGTTGTGGTAGAGCATGATGAAGATATTATGCGAGAGGCCGATTATATTATAGATATTGGTCCAGAAGCAGGTACTTTTGGTGGGCATGTAGTTGCAGAAGGAAACTTTGATGCGATCTTAAAATCAGACTCTTTAACGGCAAAATACCTTAACGAAGAATTAAAAATCGAGGTTCCTACCAAACGTAGAACTTCTAGAAATAAAATTGAAATAATTGGCGCAAGAGAAAACAATTTAAAAAATGTAAATGTTACGTTTCCACTAAATTGTTTATCTGTAATTACAGGTGTTTCTGGTTCGGGGAAAAGTACGTTGGTGAAAAGTATTTTGTACCCAACAATGCAAAAACAACTGATTGGTCATGGAGAAAAAGTTGGGCAACATACAGAAGTAAAAGGAGATTTTGACACCTTAAAACACGTAGAATTTATCGACCAAAACCCAATCGGACGCTCATCTCGTTCCAACCCTGTAACGTATATTAAAGCTTATGATGATATTCGCTCGTTATTTGCAAATCAGAAATTATCATCCATCAGAAATTACAAACCCAAGCACTTTTCTTTCAATGTAGAAGGTGGTCGTTGCGAGGTTTGTAAAGGAGAAGGAGAAGTTACAATAGAAATGCAATTTATGGCAGATGTGCATTTAGAGTGTGATGCTTGTAACGGTAAACGCTTTAAAAAAGAAGTTTTAGAGGTTAAATTCGATGGAAAATCTATAGATGATATTTTAAATCTAACGATTGATGATGCGGTTGCATTTTTCTCAGAAAATTTGGTAACAAAAATTGCAAGTAAATTAAAACCTTTGCAAGATGTTGGTTTGGGCTATGTAAAATTAGGCCAGTCTTCTTCTACCCTTTCTGGCGGAGAAGCGCAGCGTATAAAATTGGCTTCCTTTTTAGTAAAAGGAAACACCAAAGATAAGGCATTGTTTATTTTTGATGAACCAACAACAGGTTTGCATTTTCACGATATTAAAAAATTATTAGCATCGTTTAATGCCTTAATAGACAAAGGGCATTCAATTATTGTGATAGAACATAACATAGAATTAATTAAATGTGCAGATTATATTATCGATTTAGGTTTAGAAGGTGGTAAAAACGGTGGAAACCTTATTTTTCAGGGAACTCCAGAAGAATTAGCAAAAAATAAAGAGTCTTATACTGCTAAATATTTGGCAGAAAAATTGGTTTATTAGAAGCTATTTCCGGCTTTACACTATATCTTTTTATAGCCGTCATTGCGAAGTTTACTTTTTTGTAAACTGTGGCAATCCCTTAATTAAAGAGATTGCTTCGTTCCTCGCAAAAACGCCCATTAATAAAGGCTATAAAAAGGATGTCGTTTCAATCCGGGCTAGACTTGTTTGCAAACAAAGTGAATAGGAGAGTTTATTTTTCATTCTAAGCAGAGAATAAAGAGTAATCTAAAAAATTAGAATTAAATAATGAGATTTCTCAATCACTGAAAAAACTCATTTCGAAATGACAAACGTTAGAAAATAAAAACAAATAAGATGATCACAAATCTAACAGACAAACAAAAAATAAATTGGGTAAGAATACTTGCTATTCTTGCAGTTTTGGTATTAATGGTTTATGCACCAAAATTATGGCTAACAACAAAAGTTTTCCCTGTAATACCTTTGTTTGATTGGTTACCAATACCTATCTACCCTTTCGATTATATTTTAGCCGGATTTTTCTTTTTAATACAAATTGTCTACATTTTTCAGAATAAAAGATGGCAAGGTTGGACTATCCTTGGTTTATATCTCTTTTTAGCGCTCGTAGATCAAAACAGATTGCAGCCTTACTTTTATCAAAGTTTTTTAACCATTTTTGCAATAGAAATTTTCAATAGAAAAGCAAATCCAAGGAAAATATTATACGCTATTATCCTTATCTTTTTCGCTACTTATTTTTGGAGCGGAATTCAGAAATTAAATGAAGCCTTTTACATACAGTGGTTAAGTGCCATTAACAAACATTTTAGTTTTTTACCACAATGGTTTTTGGTTGCTTTTACCTATGCAGTGCCTTGGTTAGAAGCTTTAATGGGCGTTTTACTATTGTTCAATAAAACTAGAAAATTCGGAGTCGTTTTTATCCTATTAATGCACTCAACAATTACATTTCTATTATTTTATTTAGGGTATGGTTACAATGTTGTGCCTTGGAACATTCAGAATATATTAAGTGTTATTATCATCTTTTGGACTTTAAAAACATCAAATGCTTTTGAATTCTTTCTACAATTTTTTAATACACAGAAATTAGCCATATTGGTTTTTACCATGATGTTACCACTTGCAAACAACCTAACAGGTTTTTATGACAACTTACTTTCTTTTCACTTTTTTACGGCAGATTTAAAATACTATATTGTCTATCTAGATGAAGAGTTAGAAGAGAATTTACCAGAACACATTAAAGGTTTTTATAGAACCTACGAAGGAAAAACATATATAAGCGTTACAGAATGGTCTCAACATGATAATAAAGTATTATTTTACCCAGAAGATAGAGCTATTGAATATTTAGATACTTATTTACGTTCTTTTGCTAAAAATCCAGAAAAAAAAGGTTTAACAGAATTGGTAAATTACAACCAAGTTATTAAGAAATAAAAAAGCCATTTAAACTTTCGTCTAAACGGCCTTTCCAACTAAAATAACAATTTACGCACTGATTGAGTAACTAAATTATTGCAATAAACTATATACATATTCAGGATATCCACGCTCTCCTGCTTCATTAGTTAGTGCTAAAAATTTTAATTTATATAAATTACCATCTGTATCATTAACAACATAAAACACATTGTCTTTTAAAGAAGGTAAACTTCCTGGTCCTCCTCCGTTTCTCCAGCTACTACCAATACCACGTTGGTCTGTAGTAAATTTTGTAGCGTCTACATCGGTAATAGAAAAATCATCATAAGTAAATGCACCTTCTTCTATATCTAGCATATAAACCAATGCAGAAGAAGCTGTATTATTAACTACAAAATCAGAATACCCATAAGAACCATAACCTTCAATTTCATTTGTAAAAACAGTAAAGTTTAAATCCCAATTTGTTTTTTCTGGAGCTACAATAACTTCACTTTCTGTATTAAAACTAAAAAAAGTAAAATGATGCGTTGCACTTTTAGCAATGGTTACTTCTTTATGTGTAGTAGCATCTAAATCTGCATATTGTAAAACATAATTGTTTCCATCTTTTAAGATTCTTATTTTTTTCCATCCTCTAGCATCTCCTGCAACTGCGACACTTCCTATTGCTGCCGCTTCTGTACCAACTTCGTAACCTAAGTTTACTAGATACACTTTATTATTTGCGTCTGTATCAGAAATTTCTGCAATTGCAGTTGCTGTTATTGTACCATTTGGTGCATCTACATACGTTGTGTTTTCTGGATCAAAAGTACCTACAGCAACTTTTTCTTGTAATTCTTGCACTTCTGCTGTTGTAGCGTTTACAGCATCTATATCTGTTGATGATAATTGACCTGTAGCCATATATAGAGATCCATTAATAGTTACTCTAAACTCAGATCCTGAGTAAAAACCGAAATCCCAAGAATCTCTTTTTACAACAGTAGTTGTATTTGTACTTAAATCTACATAGACTTGGTTTGGTTCGTTTGAACCGCCAACTTCTGGTGAAATAGCTGCTCCGTCTATAACTACAACTATTGGAGCTATTGGCGTGTCTTCTGAACTACAGCTTGTAAAAGAAAATACAGCTGCACATAGCATAAAGGTTAAAAATTTATTCGTCATGATTTTAATATTTGTTTATTAGTGTTTAAAAATTAAGGTTATATAATAGCTTTAAGTAATAAGAACGTCCGTAACCCAATAACAAAGAATTATTGTTAGAAGCATGTGCTACTCCGTCTGTGTTTGCATTACTAACATTTACGTTAGTAACATCAAATAAGTTTCTACCGCCTAAAGTGGCTTGAATTTTATTGTTAAAGAATGATTTTTTTAAAGAAGCATCTACCCAATTATAAGCGCTGGTAGAAGATTTAGAAAATACAGCATTTCCGTTATCATCTGTACCCGATGAAATATAATTTTGCTGATTACCACTGTGTTTGAACAACACTGTAAAAGCCGTTTTCCATTTTTTTATATTGTAACTCGCACTTGTGTTTAATTGAAAAGAGTATAGAAAGTCGTTTTCTGCATTTATTTCATTGGTAGCTATTCTAGAAATACCCTGTAAAGTAGCACCTAAATTAAAAGTCCAATTCTCTTTTTTAATACTATTTTCAGAAGAGATTCCCCATAATTTATAAGCATCAATATTAATGTATTGATATTGCAAAGGAGAAGGATTTACAATAGCTAAATCTATCTTATCGCTAACATCTAAATAACTAACCTTTAAACTATTTAATAAAGAAAAATCATGAATATAACTGTATTTTTTTAGGTTGATAAATGCCGTAACCCCGTTTTCTGGATTCAGGTTTTCATTACCTCTAACATCGTGATTAGAATCTACAAAGTAATAATACAACTCTTCAAAATTTGGCGTTCTGTAAGATGTACCAATGTTACCACGTAACTCAAAACCATTATTCATTAAATAACGTGCACTAAGAGAAGCTAATATTTTAGATTTGAATAGCGAATTATATTCATATCGTATTCCGGGTCTTAGTAAAAATACATCAGAAAACTTAAATTCGCCAGATCCATAAAAAGCATAATTATTCTGAGATTGCGTCTTATCTTGTTGTGTAACATCGCCAGAAGCTTGCGTATCAAAACCACTTAAAAACCTTGTTTCATAACCTAGCTCAAAATTGAATAAATCACTTTTTACAAGGTTATTAATGCTCCCTTTAGAAAATAAAACTTTACTAGATTGGTATAATTCATCCGTTTCATTACTTCTTTCTGTACTTAAAATGTAGTAATTAAACTCGTTTAAATAACGCTTTTGTTGTTGGTAAGAAAGTGAAACATTATAATTAGCACCAGCGTTTAATCTCCCTACAATATTTAGATTATTTACAAACCGATGCGTTCTAAAAGTTTTATCCGTCGCAGACGGATTACTCGTTTGTGCTTGTGTATCTATATTTGCTCTAACCGCTTCATCGTAATAATTTATCAGTTCATTAAAGTATTCAAATTTGTAAAATAACTTAAAATTTTCTTTTTGATATTGTACAAAAGCAGTTGAATTAAATTGTTCTTTTGGCAACCAATCATATCCTCTTAAACCATCATTTTGGTAATAGCTTTTTCCTTGTTTACCATTAAAAAAACCTGCAAACTGATTGCGGTTTACACCAACTCTAGCAAACCAATTTTCATTTATATTATGAGAGATATTAAATGCCTGTATATGTCTGCCTTCATTAAACCAGGCATACTGATCACTCACCGTTTCTTCTTGTAAAGAAGCATTAATATTCCACTTATTTTTTATCGAT
Source organism: Polaribacter sp. L3A8 (assembly GCF_009796785.1). Lineage (NCBI taxonomy): Bacteria > Pseudomonadati > Bacteroidota > Flavobacteriia > Flavobacteriales > Flavobacteriaceae > Polaribacter > Polaribacter sp. L3A8. Next base: position 4,167,030 of record NZ_CP047026.1, on the reverse strand, counting down.
TTTTTAGTAATAATATTGATCACTCCAGATACCGCATTTGCGCCATACTCTACGCCCATTGCACCTTCTACAATTTCTATTCGTTCTATATCATCTAAATTTACTTGCGTTAAATCGATGTTGTTTCCAAGTCCATTATCACTTACTAAAGGAATATTATCAACCAAAATATTAAAATATTGAGCATCTAATCCGAAGAAAGAAATCGTAGACTTACCTGTTTGAGAACTAGGTACAATTGTTAAGTTTAAATTAAAGTTTAATAAATCGGCTAAATTATTGGCTGCCTGACTTTCTATTTGTGCTCTTTTAATAACAGTAACATTATGTACCGATTTTTTTACAGATTGAGGATTGTACTGCCCAGTAACCACAACTTCATCTAAAACAGTAATTTCTGTTGAATCCTTTTTTACTTCTTGACTAAAAGTAGCAATAGAAAACATTAGTAATACAACTGTAATTTCTTTATTTAGAAACATTCTTAATAATTTTCGACAAATATATACGTTATTTTTAATCAATCTAAATAAATTTTATATTTTTGTCAAAATAATTATAAAACCAAAAAAAATTATAAAATGACTAAATCAATATTAACTACACTACTACTTTTAGTTTCAATTACTATAAGTGCACAAAGCAAAAAAAAGAAAGATCAAAATGCCATTAAAGAAATGTGTGGCTGCTATGAAGTTACTTTCAATTTTGCAGAAACATTTAACTATAGTGAAGATGCTACTTATAAACCTTCTAAAACTAAAGTTGATAAAGGTTTAGAATGGGCAACCTTGATTGAAGATGAGAATAATAAAATCTCTATTCAACATTTATTACAAGTTGGTAACCCAAAAGACCCAATGATTATTAAACACTGGCGACAAGATTGGTTGTATGAAAACAACGATTTCTACATGTATAATGGTGATAATAACTGGACTTTTGAGCAAAAAAGTAAAAGCGACGTAAAAAAACAATGGACGCAAAAAGTATATCAAGTAGATGACAGTCCGCGTTACGAAGGTTCTGCAACTTGGGTTCATGTAGACGGAAAAAGCTATTGGGAAAATGAAACCACTGCTCCTTTACCAAGAAGAGAATATACAAAAAGAAGCGATTACAACATCACTTTAAGAGGTAACAGACATGAAATTACAAATTACGGTTGGCTTCATGACCAAGACAATAGTAAAATTATCCGCAAAGCGGGAAAAGATGATGTTGTTTTAGCTAAAGAAAAAGGATACAATACCTACATAAAAGTTGCCGACAGCAAATGTAAAGCAGCTTCTGATTGGTGGAAAGCAAACAGCAGTAAATGGCAATTGGTTAGAAATAAATGGGACGATGTTTATAGTAGAAATAAAAATTTATCCTTAGAAACCAAAGTAGAAAACAAAGCTTTATACAAGCATTTATTTTCTGATAAAATTACCAAAGAAGACGAAATAAACACAATCATAGAATCATTTGTAAAAAAATAAGTACAGAGAAATACATTTTAAAAATCAAAAAAAAAGTAAATAACTATAACAAGAATATCAAAATTTATAAATTTTAAAAAAAAGAAAAAAAATAATATTATGAAAACCTTATTATCCTTATTATTATTGTGTTGTTGCGCAACCACAATATATGGACAAACAACATTAAAAGGAATTGTAAAAAACGAAACCAATGAAGTAATACCCTATGCAACCGTATATTTAAAAGGCACAAAACAAAGTGCTTCTGCAAACAAAGAAGGTCTATTTATAATAAACAAAGTACCCTATGGTAATTACACCATTATTGCCTCTAGTGTTGGGTACAAGAAAGTCTCTTTAAATATTAATGTAGAAGAAAACATGCCTAACCTTGTTTTAAAGCTACCAAGTAACACACAACTAGATGAAATTGAACTTTTTGGTGCAAGAAATAAAAGAGCAGAGAAATTAGAAACTCTAACTCGTTTGCCTTTAGCACCTAATGAACAATTGCAAAGTATTTCTGTATTATCTCATAAACTTATAAACCAACAAAATGCATTAACACTAAGTGATGTTACTAAAAACGTTGCTGGTGTTTATACATTTGCAACTTATGGAAATACTAGAGAAAGTATGTCGTTAAGAGGGTTTAGAGGAATTCCTTTATTAAAAAATGGTGTTAGAATCAATTCAGACTTTAGAGGTATTGGTATTATAACAGATATGGCTGGTGTAGATAATATTCAAGTATTAAAAGGTGTTTCTGCAATTAGCCAAGGTTTAGGAGGAGATTTAGGTTCTGCAGGTGGAGTTATTAATGTAGTAACAAAAACACCTAAGTTTTACAACGGAGGAGAAGTTAGTTTTAGAACAGGAAGTTTTGGACAAATAAGACCTACATTCGATTTTTATGGACCATTAGATGAAAAAGAAACAATTGCTTTTAGAATTGCTGGATCTTATGATAAAGCAGATAGTTATAGAGCTAAAGTTAATTCAGAACGTATTTACATCAATCCATCTTTAGCATGGAAACCAAATGATAAAACTAATATTATTTTAGAAATGGATTATATGGATGATAGTAGAACACCAGATCAAGGAACTATAAATCTTGGTACTTACGATGTTAATAATATTTTAAAATTATCGAATGATAAATTTATAGGGTTTGAGTCTGACAGAAACAATACAATAAACACCACCTATGCAGTACGTTTTAATAGAAAAGTTAATGATAAATTAACCCTAAAAGCAGGTTTATTTACTTCTAACTTAGAAACATATGAAGAATCTGCATACTCATACCAAGGTGGTGGTAGATCTGGTTTACCTACATTATCAAACACGCAAAGATATAGAGAATATAGTGCATCTGGAAGAAGTGATAAAAACAGCGTATTACAAATTGATTTAGTAGGTAAAGATATTAAAACAGGTAATTTAAAGCACACATTTCAAATTGGTGTAGATTATAGAAATACTGAATTTGATAATGCTGCATACGCAACAACATACCCAGATACTACAAAACCTTATGTAGACATTGTTGATCTTACAACAACTATAAACAATGTATTACCTTCGGATGTAAGTGTAGCACAAGATAATACAAGAACTTCGGGTTCTAAAACAAAGTCGTATGGGTTTACAATACAAGATAAAATTACAGTAACAAATTGGGCTGATGTGTTTTTAGGAATACGTTATACCTCTTTAGAAAGAACAAAAGGAAACTTTATTGGTAGAAGTTTAACAGGAGCTAAACGTGATAATGCCTTAAATCCGTTAGTTGGGTTTAACCTAAAACCAACAAAAAATATTATTCTTTTTGGCTCTTATGCAAGTAGCTCTAACCCAATGACTTCTTTTTATAGAGATATTAACGGCAACGAGTTAGGTACAGAAAGATGGGATCAATTCGAAACAGGACTTAAATCTACTTGGTTAAACAATGCTTTACGTTTTAATATTACTTATTTTTCTACTGTTAGTAAAAATTTAAATTTAGAAGCCATAGATACAGATGGAACTTTTCTTGGATATTATTTAAAAGGAGGTGAAGACAATAGAAAAGGTATAGAAGTTGAACTTATTGGTCGTGTACTTCATAACCTAGAAGTTATTGCAGGATACTCTTATTTAGATGCCAAATATAAAGATCATGCATCTTATTATTTTAATTCTAGTCCTTTAAACACTCCTAAACATACGGCTAATTTATGGCTACGATATGCTTTCAAAAAACTATCATTAGGTACTGGTGTTTATTATTTAGGAGAACGCCCTCATAATGTTTGGTCTAGAAACTACACACATGTAGGTGTAGAACCAGGTGTAAAACCATTTGACTTAAAGTCTTATACAACCGTAAACCTACAGGTTTCATATAAGTTTAATGAGCAATTAAGTTTAGATGTTTATGGTAACAATATTTTTAATGAATTAGGTTATAATGCCTACCGTACAGTGTATTTAAATAGAATTATTCCTGCTAGTTACGGAACAACTTTACGTTATAAATTTTAATAAAATTATGAAAAAAAACATATTAATATTCGCATTTACATTCTTTGTAAATCTTATACAAGCACAAAAAACAAACATTTTTCATAACAGATCTTTTTGGAAAACAAACCCAAGTATCTCTATTATAGATCAAAAAATTGCAGAAGAAAATGATATTTCTGCTTCAAATAAAAGTGCTTTTGATGGCGTTGTCTATGCCATTTTAAATAAAGTAGATAACAAAACAATCGAATATATTTTAGCTAAAAATGGAAATAACGTTAATAAAAAAACACACGATGGACGAACGTATATTTTTTGGGCCGCATACACTAATAATTTAGAAATTATGAAACACCTTGTTTCTAAAGGAGCAAAAACAGATATAATAGATACACACGGAAACACTTTTTTAAACTTTGCAGCTTCTGCTGGTCAATTAGATATAGAATTATATAAATATAGTTTTAGCATTGGTGCAGATATTACAAAAGAGAAAAACCATGATGGGGCAAATGCATTGTTGTTGGTTGCTTCTCATTTAAAAGATTTTAAACTTGTAGAGTTTTTAATTACTAAAGGAGCTTCAATAAATGATAAAGACGCTAACGGCAACGGACTTTTTGAATATGCTGCAAAAGGAGGAAATACACAATTCTTAAAAATTCTTTTAAACAAAGGGGTTGATACCGGAAAAAACGCCATGATATATGCTAGTAAAGGTTCTAGAAACAAACAGAACACTTTAGAAACGTATCAATTTTTAGAAAAAAACGGAATAAAACCAAATGTTGTTGATGCAAATAATAGAAATCCGCTTCACTTTATCGCTAGAAATAATAAGGATATTGCTATTTTTAAATACTTTATAGATAAAGGCGTATCTACTAATTTACAAGATAAAGAAGGAAACTCTCCTTTTATAAATGCTGCCAATAGTAATAGTTTAGAAGTTATTAAATTATTATCTAAGGATGTAAAAAATAGCAACCTAAAAAATAATGACGGTCATACTGCATTAACCAATGCTGTGGGTAGAAACTCTATTGATGTAATTGAGTACTTATTAGAAAAAGGTGCAGATATTAATACTGTTGATAAAGACGGAAATACGCTTTCTTACTATTTGATTAACAATTTTAAAGCTAATAAACCAGATATTTTTGAAGCCAAATTAAACGTTTTAACAAAAAACAGATTGGTTATAAATAAACTTCAAAATTCTGGAAATACGTTATTACATATTGCAACCCAAGAAAATAATTTGCCTTTATTAAAAAGGTTAGCAGCATTTAAAATTGATGTAAATACACTAAATAAAGAAAGCTTATCTGCACTACAAATAGCAGTAATGAAAGCAAAAAATACAGAAATTATTAAATATCTATTAAGCATTGGTGCTGATAAAAATATAAAAACAGATTTTGATGAATCTATTTTTGATTTAGCTTCTGAAAACGAATTATTAAAAAAACAACAAATCAACTTTTTAAAATAATACCCTAAACGATGATTAAAAAAATCTTATTTATAGTTCCAATATTTTTATTGGTTGTAACCGCCTTATTCAGTTTTAAAAAAACAAGCGAAAGTGCTCCATACAAATGTATGATTCAAATGAAAAACTACACGGGCGAGGGTGCTTATGTAGTGGTGTCATTATTAAACCCAAATGGCGAATATGAAGAAACTTTATACGTGCAAGGTGATGATGATGAATGGTATTTTGACATTACAGAATGGTGGAGTTTTCAAGGTAAAAAAAGAGCAGATATCGATGCAATTACAGGAGCTACAATTAGTGGCGGACAGCGTACCATTAGTGTAATTAGAATTGATAAAGATAAAATAGACAAAGGCTACAAAATCCGTTTTGAAACCGCTGTAGAAGATCAAGAATATCATAAAGATGATATAGAATTTGAACTGACAACAGCCAATTTAAAGTCTAAAATTGAAGGAAAAGGATTTATACGCTACGTAAGAATGTTAGCACAATAAAAAAAACAGAATGACAATTTCTATTTGGAGATATAGCCACTTAACCCTGGCTATATCTTCTGCTTTATTTATTATAATCGCTTCTGTAACCGGAATTATTTTGGCTTTTGAACCAATATCAGACAAATTAAATTCGTTTGATGTGGTTTCTACGAATCAAATTTCTATTGCCGAAACAATAGCTGTATTGCATCAAAAATATGATGAAGTAATAACCATAGAAGTTGATGAAAATAATTTTGTATCTGCAAATGTTATTTTAGAAGATGGTAAAAGTGCTACTTTTTATATCAACCCAAAAACAGGAGAAAAGATTGGAGAAATCATAGAAAAAAAACCAATTTATGAATTTGCTACCAACCTACATCGTTCGTTATTTTTAAAATCTACAGGAAGAATTATTATTGGGTTTGTATCTTTTTTACTACTCTTAATTTCCGTTACTGGCGTTATATTAATTGCAAAAAGACAAGGTGGTATTTCTAAGTTCTTCTCTAAAATTGTTAAAGAAAATTTTAACCAATATTACCACATTATTATAGGGCGTTATACGTTAATTCCTATTATTATCATTACCGTAACTGGCGTTTATTTGTCTTTAGAAAAATTTTCTTTATTACCAAAAGACACGTCTGTTCATATAAATATTGAACAAAAAAAAGATACTTTAACAACTAATTTCGATTTTTTTAAATCCACAAAATTAGATGAAGTCAAAAAAATAGAATTCCCTTTTTCTACAGATGAGGAAGATTATTACTATGTAAAACTTACAAATAAAGAAGTTGCTGTACATCAAAAAACAGGGCAAATTATCAGCCTAAAAAAACAACCACTCGTAACTTTTGGGTCTTATTATAGTTTATTACTCCATACAGGAAAAGGCTCTATTTTATGGTCTATTGTTTTATTATTAGCATGTTTTGCTATTTTATTCTTTATTTTTTCTGGTTTTGTAATGACCTTACAAAGAAGAAAGAAAACGACAATCATAAAAAATAAGTTTCACAAAGATGAAGCTGAATACATTATACTAGTTGGTTCTGAAACCGGAAGCACTTTTAATTTTGCAACGGCATTTTATAAAGCTTTAATAGCTTCTGAAAAAACAGTGTTTTTATCAGAATTAAACCAATACACAAGCTATAAAAAAGCCACAAACCTTATTATATTTACAGCAACTTACGGCGAAGGAGAAGCACCCATAAATGCGAAAAAATTTATTTCTAAAATTGAAAATACACCACAAAACAATACCTTAAATTTCTCTGTAGTCGGTTTTGGTTCTAAAGAATACACACAGTATTGTAAGTTTGCAATTTTACTACACGCTAATTTACAATTGCACAACAAGTTCACTCCTATTTTACCCGTTTCTAAAATCAACAATCAATCTTTTTCTGATTTTAATCAATGGTTAGAAGAATTGAATTCTTTTTACAAAACAAGCCTTACAATAACTGCAGAAAGTCTTTTAACAAATAACAAAAAGGAACAAGAATTTACGGTAATAAATAAAACACCTATTAATACTGATGATACTTTTTTAATTCAATTAAAGCCGAATAAAAAAACAAGTTTCGAGTCTGGAGACTTACTTTCTATTACTCCAAAAAACGAAACGAGAAGTCGTTTGTATTCTATTGCGAAAATTGATAATACAATTCTGTTAAGCATTAAGAAACATGAATTCGGACTTTGCTCTACCTATTTTAATAGCTTACATACAGCTGATAGAATGGTAGCTAGCATTCAAAAAAATGCAGCATTTCACCTTTCAAAGAAAGCAAAAGAAGTTGTTTTAATTGCCAACGGAACCGGAATTGCTCCTTTTTTAGGAATGATTAATGGGGGAAAATCAAAAACAAAAGTTCATTTATTCTGGGGAGGAAGAACCAGCGAATCCTTTAACATATATAAAAATAACATTAATACTGCTATAGAAAACAAAGGGCTTACTTCTTTTTATGCGGCATATTCTCAAGAAGAAAAAGAGAAAATATATGTTCAAGATATATTAGAGCAACAAGCAACTTTAATTGCCAATACTTTAAAAAACGGAAATACAATTATGATTTGTGGCTCTATTGCTATGCAAAAAGGAGTTACAAAAGTATTAGAAGAAATCTCTAAAAAACACCTACAATCTTCATTACATAAATTTGAAGAAAACAATCAAATAAAAACTGACTGTTACTAAAAATTAAAAAAATGTGTCAAAAATCTAAAATAATATCTAGCGTTAAAAACGGAGAAATATCAATTTGTAAAGATTGTAATAATTATAACCTTGTTTTCAATAACATCTTTTTTCAGTTTGATAAAGAGCAATTAAATAAATTTAAAGAGTATGTTGCAGAAATAGACATTAACTATTGGTTAGACTATAGTTCTAGTACAACACAAAGAAGAAAAATACCTGTACCCACTTTTCATCAGAATTTAGTTTTAGTTTTTGATACTTATGAGATAGAAGAACTTAAAATTCTATTAGGGATTTACTCTGGTAATAAAAACAAAATAATAGCTACGGCAGACATTGACTATTCTTTAATTTTAAATTAAAACACGAATTCTAATTCATTAGCGACGGATTCTAAAACCGGTAAAATTTAAGTCAACTTCGCCACTACTTTTACAATGTATTAACACTTAAAAAAGTAGAAATTATGAAAACTATCTTAAAAACATCCGTATTTGTAGCAGGTTTAATCCTATTAAGTAGCCCTTTTATCAGTTGTGATAACAACGAAATAAAGAAAGATACAATTGCTATAGCAGACAATAATATTTCCGTTAACAATGAAACAGCGATAGCTATTGTTGCTAGAAAACCAATTGTATTTATTGCAGGTTTCGATAAAGGCAATGAAAATTTTTATTCGAATGCACGCACTTATTTTCAAGAAAAAGGAGTAAAAGTAATTGACGGACAATATTCTTTAGAGGAAATTATTGTGTGGTTAAATAAAAACGCAAATAAACATCCTTATGGCGATGTCCATATTGTAAATAAAAGCAATCCTTATAAAGGGATGAATTTAGAAACAGTTGTTAGAGGAGACAAAATTACCACAGAAACCTTAAAAAGAAGCATATCAAAAGGCACTTTACCAACACTTAAAGATGTGGTAAATAATAACACAAAAATAGTGTTTCATGCTTCTGGTTTAGTCGAAAACGCCCCACTTTTAGAAACTCTAAAAAGTGCTTTATCTGCTAAAAAATTACCAAAAGTTATTGCATCGCCTTATTATACTGTGTTTGGCGGAAAATTCTCTAACTACTACTTAGCACAACCTTATTATGTTTTTTATCCAACAGCAAACTCGCCAGGAAAAATAGATTTATCTAAAGAAATCGCTAGAAAATATCCGGAAGAAAAAGATATTAATTGGTATGATGCATTAAATAATGAAGAAGAAAGATATGTAGGAGAAGCCTATACAAAACAGTTTTCTATACCAGTTAAATGGGAATTTGGTTATCATAATACAGATGATGAAATGCCAATTTTTAACTCTCAAGAAGAAGTGATGGATTGGATTGAACAAAATGAAGAACTAATGGTAGAAATGAATGCACATAACATTCCGTTAGAAAAATATAGATGGAACTGGAGTGTAAAAAACAGTACTTTAGTAATTAGAGGAAGAACATCTGGCTTGGTAGTGCTAAAACCTTTAATTAAGCCTTACGGAGACTTAGAACACATAGAACCAGACACCAATAACAAACGCTTGTATGCGATGAAGTAATTTGAAATGGAAATTGTAACTTATACCAAATAAACATCAAAATAACCGATTAAATTCGTTTCTTTTTCCTTAATATTTTAATATAAAATAGAACCGTAACTAAGGCTATAATTAGATTTTCTATTGCATATTAAAAAAAAATAATTCAAATTTATTATCAATCATTTTAAAATTCATTTGGTATTAAACGTCATTACACAACATAAAAAAAGTTGTAATGACGTTTTAATTAGTAAGTTTGTTATCATGGAAATATTTTTAGAAATTTTATATTCACTAGGTTATTCTAAAAGAGAAACAGGGAAAAATCTAAAAATTTTAATATTATTTCTTGTTTTTTTTCTGATAAACGCGACACATTCTCAAGAAAAAAATCTTCAAAATTTTTCTATTTCTGACGGATTACCAACAACTATAATAAATGATATTGCTCAAGATAAAATTGGTTATTTATGGTTGGCAACAGATAAAGGATATTCTAAGTTTGACGGTGTAAATTTCATCAACCACACACAAGAAAAAGCGAATTGTATTCTTATCGAAAACAACAAAATTTATGTGGGTTTAAAAAACGGACTTTTAATCCTTCAGAATCAAAAATCTACCTTTTTTGAGAGTAAAGAAATCCTTAAAATTAAAAAGATACAAAATCAAATAATTCTAGCAACTGTACAAGGAGTATCAGAATTAAGAGGAGATTATATTCAGCCTTTAAAAATAAATACTCACATAGATTTTTCTATTATTAATGACATTGTATATTTTAAAAACACTTTTTATGTTGCTTCTATAAAAGGATTGTGGCATATTGATAAGTTATATCAACCAAAGAAAGTAACTAAAATTTCTAATGAGAATTTTACTTCTTTTTTAATACATAATGATAAAATAATAGCAAGCACTTTATTAAATGGGTTAAAAGTTATTGAAGGTACTTCTATCGTTAAAAACATACTTACTTCTAAAAACACAACATCTTTAAAAAGAATAAACGATGAAATTTGGATTACGTTCAAAGGAAATGGAATAGAAATTCTAGACGCAAACAATTACACTTTTAAAAGAAAAATAAACAAATACAACTCGCCAATTTCTAGTGATATAAAAACCGTAATTAAAGACCAACAAAACACTATTTGGGTTGCAAGTTCAAATAAAGGTTTATACAAATACGATGCTACAATAAAAAATATTGAACCTCGTGTTTTTATTGAAAGTGTTTCGGTTAACTATAAATTAATAGATTCATTAAATATTAAAAAATTAGCCTTAAAACCTAATGAGAATAACATTTCATTTATTTTTAAAACGGTCGATTTAAGGAACCCAAAAAACATACAATACCGCTATCAACTAAATAATGATTTTACGCCTTGGAGCAATCTAAATAAAGTTGATTTTGCAAATTTAAAAGCAGGTAATTATCAATTTACAATTCAGTCTAAAGAAAGAAATTTACTTAGTAAAAAAGTATCCTTTTCTTTTTTTATAGAAACTCCCATTTACCAAAAAGCATGGTTTATCATTTTATGTATCGCAATTCTATGTTTACTATTAGCCGCAATTGTAGAATTATATATTAGAAAGATCAATAAAAAAAATCAGCAAAAACTAGATACCTTAAAAGTAAAAAATCAGCTATTAACTTTAGAGCATAAAGCGTTGCAATTACAAATGAATCCGCATTTTATTTTTAATGTTTTAAACGGAATAAAAGCACTTGGTAATGCTGGCGATTTTAAAGAATTAAATAAAACTATTTCTCAGTTTTCTATCCTTTTAAGAAGTGTTTTAAATAATTCTCGTTTAGAAGAGATTAGCTTGAAAGATGAACTTGAAACCTTAAAAAACTATTTAGATTTAGAACAAAAAATGAATTCGATATCTTTTGAATATCATATTGAAACTACTTTAAACAATATAGATTCCGAAGAGATTTTAATTCCGCCTATGTTAATTCAACCTTTTATAGAAAACTGTATAAAACACGCTTTTCAACCGAATAAAGCAGATGCAAAAATTAAACTTATTTTTGAAGTTAGAAATAGTTTCTTACATTTTACTATAGAAGATAATGGGATCGGTTTTCATCAATCAAAAAAAGAAAAGACAAATACAAATCATCAATCTATAGCGTTAGAAGTTACAAAAGAACGTATTCAGCATTTAACAAAATACAATTCATTTTCTATCGAAGAAATAAAAGAACAAAAGGAAATAAAAGGAACTAAAGTAAGTTTTAAGATTCCTTTAAAAACCGATTATTAAAAATATGAAAAGAAGGACGTTTATAAAAAACACTTTATTAACAGGAGTTGGCGCAAGTATTGTTGGAGGCCTTTATTCCTGGCAAGTAGAACCATTTTGGTTGGAATTTGTACATGTAAAAATGCCTATTAAAAATTTACCAAAAAACTTAATAGGCAAAACATTGATGCAAATTAGTGACATTCATGTGGGGAATAAATTTGATTATAAATACATCATCGATTCTTTTAAAAAAGCTCGCCTTTATAAACCAGATTTTGTAGTTTATACTGGAGATTTTGTTTCTTACGAAACCCCAGAACAGTTTGATCAATTAGAAAAAGTATTTGAACATGCTGTAAACGGAAAATTAGGAACCGCAGGTGTTTTAGGTAATCATGATTATGGTGTTAATTGGCTAGAACCAGATGTTGCCAATAGAATTTCTAACATTTTAGATAAAAAAAATATTACAATTTTAAGAAATGAAGAGGTTAGTTTTAGTGGTTTAAATATATTAGGAATTGATGATTATTGGAGTTCTAATTTTAATCCCGTAAAAATAATGAACAAGTACGATGCAGAGAAAGCAAATCTTGTTCTATGCCACAACCCAGATGTATGTGATTTAAATGTTTGGAATAATTATAAAGGTTGGATTTTGTCTGGACACACACATGGCGGACAAGTAAAACCGCCGTTTTTAAACCCTCCTATTCTCCCTGTAAAAAACAAAAGATACGCTGCTGGAGAATTTGATTTATATGATGGTAGAACCTTATATATTAATAGAGCTCTCGGAAATTTACATCAAGTAAGATTAAATGTGAGACCAGAAATAACCATTTTTAAATTAGTTGAAGAAGCATAATATGAAAGAACTAACGGCAATTTTAGTAGACGATATTCCTGTAGCATTAGAAATGTTAGAAAATGATATTACTAATAACCATCCTGATATAAAAATCATAGGGAAAGCTAAATCTGTTGTAGAAGCTGCTAAATTATTACGCAAACAACAACCAGATGTATTGTTTTTAGATATTATGCTAGGCGATGGAACTGGATTTGATATTTTAGAGATTTTTCCTGATTTAAAATCGAAAATTATCTTTGTAACCGCTAGTGATGCTTTTGCTATAAAAGCCTTTAAGTTTGCTGCAATCGATTATATTTTAAAACCATATTCTGATGAGGATTTAGCTACTTCCATAGAAAAAGCACAAAATCAAATTCAGCCAGACAAACAACAACTAAATGTTTTACAAGAAGCTGTAACGTCTCCAAATAATAAGCCAACTAAAATATCTTTACATACTTCACAAAAAATAATTGTGGTAAATATTGAAAATATCATTCACTGTAAATCTGACAACAACTACACTACCTTCTTTTTTAAAGATACATCTAAAATATTAGTTTCTAAAACCCTGAAACATTATGCAGATATGTTAAAAGAAGTTGGTTTTTTAAGAGTTCACCAAAGTCATTTAGTAAACACAAAATATATTAAGGAGTTTATAAAATCTGATGGAGGTTACCTTATGCTTACCGATAACTCCAATATTCCTGTTTCTGTAAGAAAGAGAAATGAGGTTTTAGCAATTTTAAGTTCTTTTTAACCGTTTATCAAAAACGATATCTCTTTTAAACGATATCTTTTTGTATTTCATCGAATGCAATACCACAAACCAACGGTAATCAATAATTTAAAGTTATTAAAATTGTTTTGTTGTTATTTATAAGTCGGGGGACTTATAAATAACAACAAAACCATCTAAAATTAATTTTTTAGATGGTTTTATTTTGTTCTAAAATATAGAAACAAAAAAAGCTTCTTATTTCTAAGAAGCTTTTTTTTTGGGTGGAAGACGGGACTCGAACCCGCGACACTCGGTACCACAAACCGATACTCTAACCAACTGAGCTACAACCACCATATAATTGCGGCTGCAAATATAAAAACTTTTTCTGTTTCTAAAAAATAAAATATCAAATTAATTTACTTAAATTTTCAACAGCAACGTAACGTTCTGAAATAAAGCCTTCTGCAAAATCCACCCCAATCAGTCTTCCTAAGTCTTTTGCTCTATAATCTACACTGTCTGTAAAATTCTTACTCGTAATAGGTGTTTCTGGCTCATTACTGGTTGGATCATAGAACTGAGAAGTGTAAGCTAATACAGATTTCTTTTTAATATCCATAAAACCAGAGACGTCAATGACAAAATCTGGCTCAAGATTTTTCCATTGTATATAATGATATACCAACTTTGGTCTCCACTTTTCTTGCAACTCCCCTTCTATCTCTGTTTCAATTTTTAACAATCCACTTAAAAAACACGCATCAGAAACCAAACGACTTCCTTTTGGATGATCTATATGACGATCATCAACAGCATTGCACAAAACAATTTCTGGCTGATACTTTCGTATCATTTTAATAACTTCTAATTGATGTTCTTTATCGTTTACAAAAAATCCATCAGAAAAACGAAGGTTTTCACGTACTGAAACGCCTAAAATTTCAGCAGAATTTGCCGCCTCAATATCTCGTAAATCAGCAGAACCTCGAGTCCCTAATTCACCTCTGGTTAGATCTACAATCCCAACCTTTTTTCCTAAAGAAATTTCTTTTGCAATAGTAGCTCCACAACCTAATTCTACATCATCTGGATGAGCTCCAAAAGCCAAAATATCTAGTTTCATATATAATGTACTTATTTAAGATAAATTAATATTTTATCAGTTTTTATTATAAAAATCATTCCATTGCCATTAAAATAGACAACAAATTCATCATTTTACTAATTATTCTACAATAAAAAAATAAAATGAATCATCAAAAATAATCAATTTTTAAAGAAACTTAATAAGAAATTATTTCTATTACGTTTTCGTATTTAACTTTATATAAAGTTGGCCTCTTTTTATTAGGATTATCATAAAAATTTACTGTGGGGTACTGGTATGACATATGTCATAAAACAAACTGTATAATGTGAGTAATTTTACAGTATTAAAAAACAATAATATAAACGTCAATAATTTGGCAATTGTAATACACATTAATTAATAACTATAAATTTAGATTATGGAAACCAACAGAAATATGGAAACTTACGGACTTAAAAACGTAACTGTACAATGGAATTTATCTCCAGAAGAGCTTAAAAAAATCACTATTGAAAAAGGAATGGGTAAAGAAACCAAAAACGGGACTTTAGCTATTAATACTGGTAAGTTTACAGGAAGATCTCCACAAGATAGATTTATTGTTAAAGATGAATATACTGCAGACAAAGTTTGGTGGGGAAAAACCAACAAACCAGTTTCTCAAGAAAATTTCGATAAATTAAAAGCAAACGTAGTAGACTACTTATCTAATAGAGAATTATATGTAAGAGATGGTTATGTGTGTGCAGACCCAACTTATAAAACAGATATTAGAACGGTTACAGAATTTCCATGGTCTAGTTCATTTGTATTTAACATGTTCTTAAGACCTTCTGAAGAAGAATTAGCTAATTTTGATGAAGAATGGTTGGTATTATGTGCTCCTGGTTATGTTTGTGATGATCCAAAAGCATACGGAATTCGTCAAGGAAACTTTTCTATTATTAACTTTACAGACAAAATTGCTTTAATTGGTGGTTCTGCTTATACAGGAGAAATTAAAAAAGGTATCTTTTCTGCATTAAACTTAGTATTACCTATAGAAAGAAATGTATTACCAATGCACTGTTCTGCAAATGTTGGTGAAGATGGAGATACTGCTATTTTCTTTGGATTATCTGGAACAGGAAAAACAACTTTATCTGCAGATCCTAAAAGAAAATTAATTGGTGATGATGAGCATGGATGGACAGCAGAAAACAATATATTTAACTTTGAAGGTGGTTGTTACGCTAAAGTAATTGATTTATCAGAAGAAAAAGAACCAGATATCTTTAGAGCAATTAAACCAGGCGCTTTATTAGAAAATGTAGTATTTGACAAAGAAGGAAACGTTGATTATATGGATAGCACAATTACACAAAACACTCGTGTAAGTTACCCAATTTATCATATAGACAACATTGCAAAACCTTCTTACGCAAGCAACCCTAAAAATATTTTCTTTTTAACAGCAGATGCTTTTGGTGTATTGCCTCCGGTATCTAAATTAACACCAGGACAAGCTGCTTACCACTTTATTTCTGGATATACTGCAAAAGTTGCAGGAACAGAAGCTGGTATTACAGAACCTGTACCATCATTCTCTGCTTGTTTTGGAGAACCATTTATGCCATTACACCCTACTAAATATGCAGAAATGCTAAGTAAAAAAATGACAGAAGCTGGTGTAAATGTTTGGTTAATTAACACAGGTTGGTCTGGAGGTCCTTACGGAACTGGTTCTCGTATTAAATTAAAATACACTAGAGCAATGATTACCGAAATTTTAAACGGAAGTTTAGATAACATCGAGTTTGAACAACACCCAATTTTCGGATTATTTATGCCAAAATACTGTCCTAATGTACCTACAGAAATGTTAAACCCAATGAATACTTGGGTAAACAAAAGTGCATACATTAGTAAAGCAATTCACTTAGCACACTTCTTCCACTTAAACTTTGAGAAATTTGCAAATGAAGCATCAGAACACATTATTGAAGGTGGTCCATTAATTGACGAACACCACAAATTAGATCACATGTAAAAATCTAACAAATTTTCATTTTAAAAAGCAAAGAGTTTTAACTCTTTGCTTTTTTTATTGCTTGTAAAATATCTTCAATTAAATCTTCTGATTCTTCTATACCTACAGAAAAACGAATTAAACCATCTTTAATTCCTCTTTCTAAACGTTCTTCTTCACTTAACAAAGCATGTGTTGTTTGTACCGGACTTACTGTGGTACTTTCTAAACCAGCTAAACTCATAGACGGTTTTATCAATTGTAAATAATTCTGAAATTTCATTGCATCAATTCCTTTAGATAACTCAAAAGACATCATTGCTCCAAAACCTTTCATTTGTTTTTTTGCCAATTCGTACTGAGGATGGCTTTTTAATCCGGGATAATAAACCCTATCAATATCAGTGTTATTTTCTAAGAACTCAGCCATTTTTTGGGCGTTTTTAGTCTGTTCTTTTACACGTAAATTCAGTGTTTTTAAACTTCTTTCTAACAACCAAACGGTTTGATCACTTAGATTTCCACCAAAATTAATAGCCGTTTTCCAAATTTTCTCAATATGTTCTTTAGTCGCAGCAATTGCACCTGCAGAAATATCAGAATGACCGCCCATATATTTAGTAGCAGAATGCAACATAATATCAATTCCGAAATCTATAGGATTTTGATTAATAGGTGATGCAAACGTATTATCTATCATTGTTAGTATACCATTTTCTTTTGCCAAAGCAGCAATTGCTTTCATATCTGTAATACCTAATAACGGATTAGAAGGCGTCTCTATATATAAAACCTTCGTATTTTCTTTAATCAAAGGTTTAAAATCTTCTACTTTATCAGATTCTGTAAACGAATATTCTATTCCGAATTTATCAAATTCTGAAACTATAAAATTATAAGTTCCTCCATAAATTACTTGCTGTATTACAACATGATCTCCTTTTTGTAAAAAAGCAAATAATGCTGCAGAAATAGCAGCCATTCCAGAACCAAAAATTAAAGCATCTTCTGTTTTTTCTAAGGCAGCAATTTTCTTGTGTAACATTTCTTGGTTTGGTGTGTTAAAATAACGTGGATAACGTTTAACATCAACACCATCAAAAGCATAAGAAGTAGCAGTATATATGGGAGAAACTGCTCCTTTAAACTGTTCATCTTTTACTTCTCCTACGTGAACACAGGTAGTATTTATTCCTAGTTTTTTAGATTCTTTCATTTCTATCATTTTATGATTGCTAATTTAGTAATTCCTTGTGCAATCCACTAAAAAAATCAATATCTTCGTTTTATGATATCTGTATTACTTGTCGGAAACGGAAATGTTGCAACACATTTATACACTGCTTTTTTAAAGGCTGATACAATTACAGTTACGCAAATTAGTTCTAGAAATTTAAAGAATATACCAAGTGCAGATCTAACAATTATTGCTGTTTCTGATGATGCAATTGCAGAAGTTTCATCAAAAATAAACAACAAATTTGTGGTACACACCTCCGGTGGATGCTCTATAAGTGAGCTAAAAAACGAAAACAACAAAGGAGTTTTTTATATGTTACAGACTTTCTCTAAAGGAAAAGAAGTCAATTTTAATGACATTCCTTTTTGTTTAGAAGCTACCAATAAAAAAGACCAAGAACTACTTGATGAAGTTGCCAAATCAATAGGAAAAAAAACGTACAAAGTAGATTCTGAACAAAGAAAAGCATTGCATGTTGCCGCTGTTTTTGTAAACAACTTTACCAACCACCTTTACAAAATTGGGAACGACATTTGCACTGAACACAATGTCCCTTTCGAAATTTTACATCCTTTAATTAATGAAACAGCATCTAAAATAGCTTCTTTATCACCAAAAAAAGCGCAAACGGGGCCCGCAATTAGAAAGGACAGTAAAACAATTAAAAATCATTTAGATTTGCTGAATAAAGAGCAACAAGAAATCTATAAAATCATTACAAAATCAATTCAAAATTCAATTGATTAATTTTTTTAAACAAAATAAGACACTTCTAAAATAGTCTAGAAGTTTTACAAAATATAAATATGGATATTAGTTACAAGCAATTATTACCAAAAATAAATACACTAATTTTTGATGTAGACGGAGTATTAACCAATGGAATGGTTACCATAATGCCAGACGGAGAATTGGTAAGACACATGAATATTAAAGATGGTTATGCTTTAAAAACTGCCGTAGATAAAGGCTTAAATGTCTGTATAATTTCTGGAGGAAAAAACGAAGGAGTAAGAACTCGTTTAGCAAATTTAGGAATTAAAGATATTTATTTAGGTGCTCACGATAAAATTAAACAATACAACGAGTTAGTAGAAAAATACAATTTACAACCAGAAAATGTGTTGTATATGGGAGATGATATTCCGGATTACCCTGTTATGGAATTGGTAGGAATGCCTTGTTGCCCAAATGATGCCGCTCCAGAAATTCAAGGGGTTTCTAAATATATTTCTTACAAAAAAGGTGGAGAAGGATGTGTTAGAGATGTTATAGAACAAATTTTAAGAGTTCAAGGAAAGTGGGAAAATAACTTTAGTGCAAAATATGATTAACCTTTTTTGGAACAATTATTGAATAACAAAACATAAATACAATTTAAACAAATGAAAAAATCAATTTTTACTTTAGTACTATTAATGCTTGCAGTAACTGTAAATGCACAATCAATTTTAGGCAATTGGAAAACAGTAGATGATGAAACTGGTGAAACGAAATCGATCGTGAACCTTTATGAAGAAAACGGTAAAATTTATGGTAAAGTTGTTAAAGTATTTAACAAAGACCGTCAAGAAGCTGTTTGTGATAAATGTGAAGGAGCTAAAAAAGATAAACTTATTTTAGGTATGACCATTATTGAAGGCATGAAAAAGAAAGGTGATGAGTATAAAGGAGGTACAATTTTAGACCCTCAAAAAGGAAAAGAATATGACTGTAAAATTTGGTTAGATGAAGACAATACTAACAAATTAAACGTAAGAGGTTATATTGCCTTTTTATATCGTACACAAAATTGGTATCGTGCAGCTGAATAGCTTTTACTATTGATTACAAATACGAATATATAACTCGGTAAAAATAATAAACTAAAAGTAAGTGATTATATTGATGTTGCTTTATTTAGAAAAATAGCTTATCGAGAAAGAGTAAAATAAATTTTAAAAAAACTATGGAGCAAATCCATTTTACAATTACAAACACACATCTTTCTGCCAACAGCAAATTAGTAGAAAACATCTTAAAAGGCCTACATTCTTTACCTAGTTTAAAAAATAAAAAAGGCCTTTTATTTTCCAACACTGTTTTAGACCACTTTATAGAAAAAGAAGCTAAACACAGCGTACAAACCTTAACGGTTAAAGAAAACAGAAGTATTAGAACCTTATCTAGTGGTGAGCAAAAAAAAGCGTTGCTTAACTATTTACTTCAACAAAAACCCGGTTTTTTAATTTTAGATAGCCCTTTTGAAAGTTTAGATATTCAAGCGGTTTCTAATTTAAAAGAAGACCTTATTACACTATCTTCGGATATTACTTTTATTCAGATTTTCAATCGAAAAGACGAAATTCTTCCTATAATTACGCACGTTTTAGAAATTGAAAATGATAAAATTACAGCAAGTATTCCTTTAAACACCTATCAATTTAAAGAATTCAATTTTATCTTTAAAGGAGACGTACCTAAACCTATTACTTTTTACAAAGACATACCAGAACAGTTAATATCATTACAAGATGTAAATGTTTCTTACGATGATCGCTCTATTTTAAACAACATAAATTGGACTATCAATAAAAATGAATTTTGGCATTTAATAGGACCAAATGGTTCTGGTAAGACCACTATTTTATCCATGATTTACGGAAATAATGTAAAAGCATTTAGGCAAGAGGTTTATTTATTTGGTAAGAAAAAAGGCTCTGGAGAAAGTGTTTGGGAAATAAAAGAGAAAATAGGCTATTTTAGTCCTGCAATATTAGAATTATTTAAAAGAAGAATTACGGTAGCTCACATGGTGTTATCTGGTTTTTTTGACAGCGTTGGTTTATACGAAACCCCGTCTACCTTACAAATTAAAACAGCTAATGAATGGTTACAGTTATTAAATTTAGAAAGTAAAAAGAATACTCCATTTAACAACTTAACTGCTGCAGAACAAAGATTGGTTTTAATTGCAAGATCTATGATTAAACATCCACCTTTGTTAATTTTAGACGAACCTCTTATTAATTTAGACAACCAAGGAACTGCAATTATTGTTGCTTTAATTAATAAAATTGTAGCAGAAAGTGATACTACAATTTTATTTGTATCTCATAGACCTGTTAAAAACTTGCAACCTAATTTTATATTTGAATTGACACCCACTAAGGATGGTTCTTTAGGAAACGTTAAAACAGTTGGTTAATTTTTTTCTTCTAACATGGGTACAAAGGCAAAGTCTCCTAATTCGTGTTTTTCAAACGCTGTTGCAGAATTACGAATAAACAAAGTCATTATTTGTGTTTTATCTCCAACCGGAATCAATAACCTACCTCCTATTTTTAATTGAGATAATAAAGGTTTTGGCACAAAAGGTGCGCCGGCCGTTACTATAATTTTATCAAAAGGAGCTTGTTCTTTTAAACCGATATAACCATCTCCAAAAATAAACCGCTTTGGGTTATACCCTAATTTAGGTAAAAAACGAGAGGTTTTTCTATACAACTCTCTTTGTCTTTCTATAGAATATACTTCTGCTTTTAACTCTAACAAAACAGCTGTCTGATACCCCGAACCCGTACCAATTTCTAATACTTTTTCACCAGGTTTTAACTCTAAAGTTTGAGATTGAAAAGCAACCGTATAAGGCATAGAAATAGTTTGATCTGCTGCTATAGGAAAAGCTTTGTCTTGATAAGCATGAGACTCAAAACTACTATCAATAAATAGATGACGTGGAATTGCACGCACTGCATTTAATACATTTTCATCAATAATACCTTTTGCTTTTAATACGTTAGCAAGTTGGTTTCTAAGTCCTTGGTGTTTAGAAGTGTCTCTCAATTTTTATAAATTTCTGGAGTCTAAAAATAGTAATTAATCCATATAAATAGGCATAAAATTGTATCTTTGTTTTTGGCTTTTTATTTTGCCTTAAAATATTAAATATCGGTTCGAGCGCAGTCGACCACTCATATATACCTCTCGACTGCGCTCGAGAAGACAATAAAACTATCTTATGCTTAAAGTTGGAGTATTAGGTGCTGGACACTTAGGAAAAATTCATTTACGATTATTACAACAATCAGATAAATATAACTTAGTAGGTTTTTACGACCCTTCTAAAGAAAATGCAAAAAAAGTAGCCGAAGAATTTGGCTATACTTCTTTTGATTCTATAGAATCGTTAATAGATGCTGTTGAAGTTGTAGATATTGTAACTCCTACTTTATCACATTTTGATTGTGCTAAATTAGCGATAGAAAAAGGACGACATATTTTTGTAGAAAAACCGATAACAAAAACAGTTATTGAAGCAGAGGCTATAAAAACTTTAGCAAGCCAATATCATGTACAAGGTCAGGTTGGGCACGTAGAGCGTTTTAACCCTGCGTTTACAGCTGTAAAAGACAAGATAGAAAACCCAATGTTTATAGAATGCCATAGATTGGCAGAGTTTAACCCAAGAGGTACAGATGTGCCTGTAGTGTTAGATTTAATGATTCATGATATTGATATTATTCTTTCTGTAGTAAAATCGGCTGTAAAAAATGTACACGCAAGTGGTGTTTCTGTAATTTCTGATACACCAGATATTGCCAACGCAAGAATTGAATTTGAAAACGGTTGTGTTGCAAACTTAACTGCAAGTAGAATTTCTATGAAAAATATGCGTAAATCTCGTTTTTTTCAGAAGGATGCTTATATTTCTGTAAACTTTTTAAGTAAAGAATCTGAGGTCGTTAGAATGAAAGATGTACCCGCAAACCCAGATGAATTTGCAATGATTTTACAAAATGCCGAAGGTGTAAAAAAGCAAATTTATTTTGAAAACCCAGAAGTAGAAAACAACAATGCTATCTTAGACGAATTAGAAACGTTTGCAGATGCTATAAACAATAATACAACTCCTATAGTTAGTTTAAGACAAGGAACTGAAGCTTTAAAAGTTGCTCAGATGATTATTGATTGTTTTTAAATTAAAAAACGAAACAATAAATAACAAGTTGTAAAGACTCAATAAATTTAGATTGAATAATAAAGCTTGCTAATAATTGCGTTAAGGATAGAGCGGTCTGTTTGAGCTCTTTTTTAGTTTTCTATATAATTTTTTATATAGAAAATTAAAAAAAGCGAGTAGCGAAAGCCTGTTAAAACGCCCAAAATAGAACTCTTTAAATATTTTTTGATGAAAAACATTGCTGTTATTGGAGCCGGAACCATGGGAAATGGAATTGCTCATACGTTTGCTCAGTTTAATTATAAAGTTAATTTAATTGATATTTCTGAAGCTTCTTTAGAAAAAGGAATGACCACTATTGCTAAGAATTTAGACAGAATGGTGGCTAAAGAAAAAATTTCTGAAGCGGATAAAACACAAACTTTACAAAACATTAGCACATTTACATCTATTAAAGAAGGCGCTAAAAATGCCGATTTAGTGATAGAAGCTGCTACTGAAAATGCTGTTTTAAAATCCAAAATATTTAAAGAATTAGATGCTTTTTGTACACCTAATACCATTTTAGCAACAAACACCTCTTCTATTTCTATTACCCAGATTGCTGCTGCAACAAAAAGACCCGATAAGGTAATTGGAATGCATTTTATGAACCCTGTACCAATTATGAAATTGGTAGAGATTATTAGAGGTTACAACACGTCTGATGAAGTAATGGAAACCATTGCTGAACTTTCTAAAAAAGTTGCTAAAATTCCGGTAGAAGTAAATGATTATCCTGGTTTTGTGGCAAATAGAATTTTAATGCCAATGATTAACGAGTCTATAGAGACTTTGTACAATAATGTTGCTGGTGTAGAAGAAATTGACACGGTAATGAAGTTAGGAATGGCACACCCAATGGGACCTTTACAACTAGCAGATTTTATTGGTTTAGATGTTTGCTTGTCTATTATGAATGTGCTATACGATGGCTTTAAAAACCCTAAATATGCTCCTTGCCCACTATTAGTAAACATGGTGATGGCTGGTAAATTAGGTATAAAATCTGGTGAGGGTTTTTATGATTATTCAGAAAGTAGAAAAGCAGAGAAAGTTGCTAAAATGTTTTCTTAGTTTTAAATGAAAAAACACTTATTTATTTTATTGTTTTTTATTGTTTTTTCTGCATTTAGTCAGGAAAAAAAAGCAGGAATTTGGCATCCAACTAAAGTTGGATTTCTTTACAACAAAGCACAAGACAATAATTTTTTATTTGATGATAAAGATTATTCTTATACTACAGAAACTTTTAAAACACAACTCTTTTACGATTTAGGAAGTTGGAAAAAATTAAATTTTGAAATGAGTGTTCAACCTCAAATTCAGACTTTAAAACATCAGTTAATAAACGAGCAATTTGTGTTGCCTACAGAAGAAAATTACCAAGATAAAAGAACTGAATTTACAACACCTAAAACCATGCGTTTGTATGCTTTTGAATTAGGTTTTGCATTGAAAAGAAAAATTATTAAAAATTTAGATTTTCTGGCAACAATTGGTTTAGGTATAGCAACAATAGACACAAGAACAGAACGACTTGCAAAGGGATTTACTTTTATAGAAAATGGATCTTTAGGGTTTTCATACAAAACAACTAAAAAGACATTTCTGTACTTAGGTGGTAATATTGGTCATGTTTCTAACTTTAATACACAAAGCCCAAACAACGGGTTTAATATTATTGGTTACGAAATTGGCTTTTCATATTTGTTAAAATAAAAAAGGAACTCTTATAAGAGCTCCTTTTATTATATTTAATAAAACGGGTAGATTATTTACCTAACCAAGAATTTAACATCCAAATTGTTTTTTCTTGTTCCGCTATAAAGTCACTCATCATAGAGTTTGTTCCTTCATCAGCTGCTTTGTCTGATAAATCTAAAATTAAACGTTCATTTTTTAATAATTCGGCTAGTGAATTTACCACTAATTCTACTCCTTCTACATCATTAGAAATATTTTTACCAACTGCAACAGAAGATGTTGCTAAATAATCAGAAAAAGTATGTAATGGTTGTCCTTGTAACGTTAAAATACGTTCCGCAATTTCATCAATCTTAATTTGAGAATCTGTATAAAACTCTTCAAACTTTACATGTAATTCAAAAAAGTTCTTCCCCTTAATATTCCAATGTAAACCTCTTAAATTTTGATAATAAATTTGAAAATTAGCTAACAAACCATTTAATTCATTCACTAAATTTGCTGTTTCGTTTTTGTCTAATCCTAATATAGTTTTGCTCATTTTAATTTATTTTAATTGATAGTACAAATTTATGAGAAATTTAAGGACACAAAGCATAATTATAATTGATAGTTTTAATATCTTTATCAAAAAATTTTATACAGAATGACCATTACTCAATTAAAATACGTTTTATCTGTTGCAGAATATCAAAATTTTACGGTAGCTGCAGAGCATAGTTTTGTAACTCAACCAACATTGAGCATGCAAATTCAGAAATTAGAAGACGAATTAGGTGTTAAGATATTTAATCGTTCTAAAAAACCAATTGAATTAACCGAAGTAGGAAAAAAAATAGTTGAACAAGCAAAAGTTATTGTTGATGAAAGCAATAGAATTTTAGACATTGTACATCAACAAAAAGGATATATTGGAGGTGAATTTAAATTAGGAATTATACCAACAATTATGCCTACTTTATTGCCAATGTTTTTGCAGAATTTTACTAAAAAATATCCGAAGGTAAAATTAATTATAGAAGAGTTAACGACCGAAGAAATTATAAGAAAATTAACAGACGGACATATTGATGCAGGTCTTGCTGCAACACCGTTAGAAAATGAAGCAATTAAAGAAAGACCTTTATATTACGAACCTTTTGTTGGTTTGGTACCGCAAAACCACAGATTATACAAAAACAAAACCATTACTGCAGATGAGCTAGAAATGGAAGATATTCTGTTATTAGAAGACGGTCATTGTTTTAAAGATAGTGTGCTGAATCTATGTAGAAACCATAAAATTGATAACAAAAAAAGGTTTCAGTTAGAAAGCGGAAGTTTTGATACTTTAATTAAACTATCTAAAGAAGGTTTAGGGATGACATTATTACCTTACTTACATACATTAGACTTAAATGAAGTTGATAAAAGCCATTTACGTGAATTTACAAGTCCTCCTCCCGCAAGAGAAGTGAGTTTAATTTACCATAAATCGCAATTAAAAATGCAAATGATTGAAGCGTTAAAGAAAACTATTGATGGTGTTGTTAGAGGTGCTATTTCTTTTTCTGATGTAAAAATTATTAGTCCATTACAGAAGAAATAGAAATTGGTTTTTGGTTTTTGGTTTTTGGTTTTTGGTTTTTAGTTGATAGTTTTTTAGAAAGCATATTTCCAAAAGCTATCAACTAAAAACCATCAACTATTTTAAGAATACATTTTATCTCTTAATTCTTTAATTTTTGGGTCAGATAAATACTCATCAAAAGTAGTATATCTATCTATAGCTCCTTTTGGCGTTAATTCGATTACTCTGTTTGCAACTGTTTGTGCAAACTCATGATCATGAGTTGTAAACAAAATAGTTCCTTTAAAGTTGATTAACGAGTTATTTAATGCCTGTATAGATTCTAAATCTAAGTGATTTGTTGGCTCGTCTAAAACCAATACATTTCCTCTCTTCATCATCATTCTAGATAACATACAACGTACTTTTTCACCTCCAGATAAAACATCACTTTTCTTTAAAGCTTCTTCACCAGAAAAAATCATTTTACCTAAGAATCCTCTTAAGAAAACTTCTTCACGCTCTTCTTCTGTTTGCGCATACTGTCTTAACCAATCTACTAAATTCAATTCGCCATCTTTAAAGAAAGAAGAGTTATCTAATGGCAAGTATGATTGTGTTGTTGTTACTCCCCAATCAAATTTACCACCATCTGCCTTTTCATTATCAGTAATAATTTGATAAAAAGCAGTTACAGCTCTAGAATTTCTAGAAATAACAGCTATTTTATCACCTTTATTTAAATTGATATGTACGTCATCAAATAATTTTTCTCCTTCAAATTCTTTAGATAAGCTTTCTACATTTAAAATCTGATCTCCGGCTTCTCTATCTCTATCAAAAATAATTGCAGGATAACGTCTACTTGATGGTTTAATTTCATCAACATTTAATTTCTCGATCATCTTTTTACGAGAAGTTGCCTGTTTTGATTTAGCCATATTTGCAGAAAAACGACGAATAAATTCTTCTAATTCTTTCTTTTTCTCTTCTGCCTTTTTATTTTGTTGTGCTCTTTGTCTTGTTGCTAATTGACTAGACTCATACCAGAAAGTATAGTTTCCAGAAAAGTGGTTAATTTTACCATAATCAATATCAGAAATATGTGTACAAACAGCATCTAAAAAATGTCTATCATGCGATACTACAATTACACAGTTATCAAAATTTGCAATAAAGTTTTCTAACCAAGCAATGGTTTCAAAATCTAAATCGTTGGTAGGCTCATCCATTATTAGTACATCTGGATTTCCAAAAAGTGCTTGTGCAATTAATACACGTACTTTTTGTTTACCATCTAAGTCTTTCATTAATGTATAATGCAAGTCTTCTGCAATACCTAAATTAGATAACATGGCAGCAGCTTCAGAATCTGCATTCCACCCATTCATTTCTTCAAATATTATTTGAAGTTCACCAATTTTTTCTGCGTTTTCATCAGTATAATCAGCATACAAATCATCAATTTGCTTTTTAATTTTAAACAGCTCTTTGTTACCCATAACAACTGTTTCTAACACAGGGAACTCGTCAAAAGCATAATGATCTTGCGTTAGCACAGACATTCTCTTTCCTTTCTCTAAATGCACTTGACCAGAAGTTGGTTCTTGCACACCAGATATTATTTTTAAGAAAGTTGATTTTCCGGCTCCGTTTGCGCCAATAATTCCATAACAATTTCCTGTTTGAAATTTTGTATTAACATCATCAAACAAAATTCGTTTTCCGAATTGTACAGATAAATTAGAAACTGATAACATACTCTATTTTTTAAATTTGTGCAAAAGTACAAATTTGATTTGTCTTTTCGCCCTTGATTTCAAACGGTTTTTAAGAAATTACAATTCCTTATATAGTGATTATTTCAGCGCTATTTTAACAATCAATTAACAACAATAGCACTAATGAATACCTAACTTTGTTGCTTAGTATATCCCTATAATGTATATGATTAAATATCTACTTCGTTTCATTTTATTAATTACAATTACTGCTTTTGCAAGTTGTAATTCTACTTCTAAAAATACAGCAACGTATTTTGGCGGTAAAATTATAAACCCTAAATCTAATTTTATTGTTTTGTATTCTATGGAAAAAGTAATAGATACACTGTTTCTTGGTAAAGACAATAAATTTTTAGGAAAGTTAGATAATGCCAACGAGGGTTTGTATTATTTTAAGCATGGTAACGAAAACCAATACATTTATTTAGAACCAACAGATAGTTTAATGTTGCGTTTAAACACGTGGGATTTTGATGAATCTATAGTCTTTGCTGGTAAAGGAGCTGAAAGAAACAATATTTTAATAGACTGTTTTTTAGAGGAAGAGAAAGACAATAAAATGTTTTATAAATTAAACCAACTATCACCTAATAAATTTATAAAAAAAGCAGACTCCTTATTATTATTAAAAGAGAAAACCTATAAAGAATACGTTCTACAACATCCGGATGAAACAAAAGGTTTTAACAATGTTTTAAAAGTTGCACTTACCTACCCTATTTATGCAAGAATAGAAAGATACCCAATAGCAAATGTAAAATACAACCATAAAACAAAATTTACAACCATAAATAAATCATTTTATAAATACAGAGCATCTATAAGTATTAATAATGATTCATTAATGTATTACCCTCCATATTCTCAATACGTACGTAATTTCTTATATAATACTACTTATTCTCTAGGTCACAAACCAATGACAGATGAATATTCATCTGATTTTACGGTAGATTTATTAAAAACAATAGATAATAATATAAAATCGGAAGCTTCTAAAAATGCATTTCTAAAACAAACAGTTATTGGTCATTTTTACAAAAAATCTAGCTGCAACGCTAATAAGGATGCTTTTAATACGTATTTTAACTTAAGTACAAGTACTAAAGACAAAGACCATGTAAAACAATTGCTTTTAGATAGTAAAATACTATACAAAGGACAAAAATTAACAGATTTTACTATTTATGATTTAACAAATGGTAAACACACAATAAAAGAGCTTACAAAAAATAAAAACACATTTTTATTATTTTGGAATTCGGAGTATATTACACCTATATATATAGCCTCTAGAATTAATTATCTAACAAAAAAGTTTCCAAACATACAATTTATTCAAATAAAAATTGATGGAAGCACGCATGATAGAATACATAAATTAGATGTTAAAAATCAATATTTTATTACTGCAAAGAGCAACGCTAATATTTTCTTAACGAGTAAAATGACTAGAACGATCCTTGTTAATAAGCAAGGAATTGTAACCAATGGTTTTGCCTCTATTTCTTCAAAAAAACTATACTCAGAACTAAAAAAATTAAATAAACTCTAATAATTTGTTGTAATCAATATATTATCTGTACATTTGCACGATTTTTATTTTGAGTTTAACTCATTAATAATCAGGTCGAATTTTATAATCGGGTTTGCAGGTGGGCGTTCTGTGAATCCAAAAAAACACAGTAATGTCAACATTTTTAGAATTAGGTTTAAAAGAACCGATTAACAGAGCATTGACGGATTTAGGTTACGAAAAACCTACCGTAATTCAGGAAAAAGCAATTCCACAAATTATTTCATCTACAGACGATTTAAAAGCATTTGCACAAACAGGTACAGGTAAGACTGCTGCTTTTAGTTTGCCAATATTAGAGCTTTTAGATACCAATAGTAAGAACGTACAAGCTATTATTTTATCACCAACAAGAGAACTTGCAGTTCAAATTGGTAATAATATTAAAGATTTTTGTAAATACTTACCAGATGTTAAAGTAGCTACCGTTTATGGTGGTTCTAGTATGGAAGATCAAATTAGATCTTTAAAAAGAGGAGCACAAATTGTTGTTGGAACTCCGGGTAGAACCGTAGATTTAATTAACAGAAGAGCTTTAAAATTAGGTAACGTTCAATGGTTAGTCTTAGACGAAGCAGATGAAATGTTAAACATGGGTTTTAAAGATGAATTAGATAAGGTTTTAGAAGCTACACCAGAAACAAAACAAACATTATTGTTTTCTGCAACTTTTCCAAGAGAAGTAGAGTCTATTGCTAGAAATTATATGACCAACCCAGTAGAAATTACTTCTGGTCAAAAGAATTCTGGTTCAGAAAACGTAAGTCATGAGTATTATGCAGTTACAGAAAGAACTCGTTACCCAGCTTTAAAAAGAATAGCAGATTTAAACCCTGATATTTATGCAATTATATTTTGTAGAACTCGTAGAGAAACACAAGAAGTTGCAGACAATTTAATAAAAGATGGTTATAGTGCAGATGCTTTACATGGAGATTTATCTCAAGCGCAAAGAGATTCTGTAATGGGTAAATTCCGTAAAAAATCAATTCAAATACTAGTAGCTACAGATGTTGCTGCTCGTGGATTAGATGTTACAGAATTAACTCACGTAATTAACCATAAATTACCAGATCAGATAGAAAACTACACACACAGAAGTGGTAGAACTGGTAGAGCTGGTAACAAAGGTATTTCTATTGTTTTAGTGAATGGAAAAGAGAAAGGTAAATTACGCCAAATCGAAAAAATCATTCAAAAGAAATTTGTAGAAGGAAAAGTACCTTCTGGTAAAGAGATTTGCCAAAATCAATTAATGAACTTAATTGACAAGGTTGTAAATATTGAAGTAAACGAAACTCAAATTAACGAGTTTTTACCAAGTATTTATGCAAAATTAGAAGATTTAGATAGAGAAGAATTAATTAAGAAATTTGTTTCTTTAGAATTCAACACCATGTTAGCGTATTACGAAAACGCTAAAGATTTAAACGATTTATCTTCTAGAGACAACTCTAGAGCTAGAACGGTTAATGAAAACATGACACGTTTCTTTATCAATATTGGTAGAAAAGACAATTTAAACCCTGGTAAATTAATAGGTTTAATTAATGACCAAAATATTGGAGACAAAATAGAAATTGGTTCTATAGATATCTTAGATACTTTTTCTTTCTTTGAGCTTGATAAAAATTTCGAAGATCAAACATTAGAAGCTTTTTCTAGCAATCAACCAGATTTTGACGGACGCTCTGTAAACATAGAGATTACTAAGAAAGAACGTTCTGGTGGTGGACGAAGAGGTGGTAAAAAACCTTTCGGTAAAAAAGACGGTGGAGGTTTTGGAAGACGTAGAGGTTCTGAAGGTTCATCTAACAGAGGTGGAGACTCTTCTAGTAAAGGAAGATCAGACAGACGTTCTTCTGACAGATCAGACAGAAGCTCTGGTAGTGCTTCTGGAGAGAGAAGATCATCTGGCGGTTTCGGAAGAAAACGTAGAGAAAGTTAAATAGCATAAACACGATATAAAAGCCTCATCATTTAAAAATGATGAGGCTTTTTTTGTACTTACATAAAATATTGAGGCATCCAATTCCAAAAAAGTTAATACCAAAACCTTCTTATGTATTAACTAAATAATAAAGTATTTAAGGCATTTTACAACTCCTCCCTCCTATATTTTACAACACAAATATAAAAGGTGCTATAAACCAACATTCTTAACCTTATTTTTTTAACAGTCAAATAAAAAAATAACATTTAAACCCTTTCTATTTTGATTTGTTCTAACAATAAATTTAAACGTTTTATTTCTTAAAATAAGTTTTACAACAACTAAAAAAGACTGAATACTAACTAAAAACAGTTAAAATTACAAAAACTTTAGAAACAATAAAGTTTAAAAAACATGACTTTCAACAATAAATAATAAAATTAAACTTAAAATTTTATACTAAATAAGATATTATTATTAAAAAAAAAGGGTATTCATAAAAATTAATAAACTTAAAAACTTAGAACCAACTTTACTTGTTTGAAATATTCTATTCATATAATTTTGTGCTCAAATGAGAAAAAAATTTTTTACAAATTTGTTTTTGGCATTCGTAATACTTTTAAGTAGTATTACGAACTTATATGCTAATACAACAAATATTTCTCATTTACTACATGCTAAAACGACTACCCAAACCTATCACGCTTCATATAACCAGCACTATAAAAACACCTTTTTTAAACCAACTTCAGGTTCTAAAAAAGACTTAGTAGTTATAGAAGAAATTAGTACAGAAGATTTTGAAGAGAGTGAAAATCATCTTATTAATTACAGTCAGAAATCTCTTTTCGACAATAATACAGACGCTATTTTATACAAGATTCTAATAGAAAGTAAAGCTGTAAAAACCAAAGAAGACATTGTCTCTATGTGTTTTAACATCAGAATTACTTCTTTAAACTTGCATAAGAAATTTGAGGTTTTTATACTTTGATTCTAAAACAAAAACAGACTAATTTTAACTTCCGTCTGTTTTAATACTACATTTTAAAATCATTTAAATTCAATTTAGAAAGGGACTTTCCATCATTTTTTTGAGGGAACTTTCTACAATAACTCATTTTCAAAAAAATCAATATTAATATTATGGAACCTATGAAAAAAATTTTCATTGTCTTGTTCATGCTACCAATTTACACTAGCTGTAAACACAAAATCGAAGAAAAACACGAAGCTGCAAAATACCTAATAACGAGTCCTATAAAAAAAGACACCATAATCACAAAAGATTACGTTAGCCAAATTCATTCTATTAGACACATAGAAATTAGAGCAATAGAAAGAGGATATTTAAAAACGATATCTGTAGATGAAGGTCAACATCTTAAAAAAGGACAAAAAATGTTTAACATTATGCCTAATGTTTACAAAGCAGAACTACAAAAAGCAAAAGCTGAAGCAGAAGTTGCCGCAATAGAATATAAAAACACAAAATTGTTGGCTGATGAAAATGTAGTTTCTAAAAATGAATTAGCCATGTCTAAAGCTAATTATGACAAAGAAAAAGCAGAAGTTTCTTTAGCTGAAACTCATTTAGGGTTTACAGATATTAGAGCTCCTTTTGATGGAATAATGGACCATCTTCACGCAAGAGAAGGGAGTTTATTAGACGAAGGAGCATTACTAACCACTTTATCTGATAATAGTAAAATGTGGGTTTATTTTAATGTACCAGAAGCAGAATATTTAGATTATATCATAAGTACTAAAAAGAACGAAAAAGAAGAAGTTACTTTATTAATGGCCAATAACAAACCTTTTAATCAAAAAGGAATTGTAGAAACTATAGAAGGTGAATTTAATAATGAAACCGGAAACATTGCATTTAGAGCAACTTTTCCTAATCCAGATGGAATTTTAAGACATGGTGAAACAGGTAGTGTTATTATGACAATTCCTTTAAAAGATGCTCTTATTATTCCTCAAAAAGTAACTTTTGAAATCTTAGATAAAAAATACGTTTATGTTGTTGATAAAGAAAACACCGTTAAACAACAAGAAATTGAAATTTCTGCAGAATTAGAAAACTTATTTGTAGTAAGTAAAGGTCTTTCTAAAGATGATAAAATTTTACTTGAAGGAATTAGAAAAGTAAAAAATAATGAAACGATACATAGTGAATTTGTAGCTCCAAATTTGGTTATATCACACTTAGCACTTTACGCAGAATAACTAGAATTAAAACTACAAAAACATGTTTAGTAAATTTATAAAAAGACCCGTTTTGGCTATTGTCATTTCGGTGATGATCGTATTTATAGGGTCGCTTGCTATTAAGCAATTACCCATATCACAATTTCCACCAATTGCACCTACAACCGTAAATATCTTTATTGCATATCCTGGTTCTAGTGCAGATGTATTGGTAAACTCTACGTTAATTCCTTTAGAAACTGCCATAAACGGGGTACAAGGAATGCGTTATATAGCTTCGGATGCAACAAGTGCTGGAGAAGGAACCTTACGTATTATTTTCGAGCCCGGTACAGACCCAAACCAAGCAGTAGTTAGGATAAAAACCAGAGTAGATCAAGTAATGCCGTTATTACCAGAATTGGTACAACGAGAAGGTGTTGTTATTACACCAGTACAACCGAGTATGTTAATGTATGTGAATCTTTTTAGCAAAGAAAAAAAGAATGATGAAAAGTTTTTATACAACTACGCGTACACAAAAATTATCCCAGAAATACAACGTATTAACGGTATTGCAAGTGCAAAAATTTTAGGAAGCAGAAAATATGCTATGAGAGTTTGGTTAAAACCAGACAGAATGAGAGCGTATAAAATTTCTGCGGAAGAAGTTTTAGAAGCCATGGAAGACCAAAGTATTTTGGCAAGACCTGGTCGTTTAGGAAGAAGCTCTGGTAAAACAGCACAATCTTTAGAATATGTTTTAACTTATGAAAACAGGTATAATAAAGCAGACCAGTACAAAGAGATAATTGTTAAAGCAAATGAAGATGGTCAAATAGTAAAACTATCTGATATTGCTGATGTAGAATTAGGAAGTGAATTTTTTGATATCTATTCTAATTTAGACGGACATCCCTCTGCCTCTATCGTTCTAAAACAAACTTTTGGTAGTAATGGTAGTGATGTAATTAAGACGGTTAAAGAAAAATTAAAAGAGTTAGAAGTTGATTTACCTCCGGGAATTGATTTTAAAATTAGTTATGATGTTTCTAATTTCTTAGATGCATCTGTAGAACAAGTTTTACATACGCTTAGAGATGCTTTTATATTGGTAGGAATTGTTGTTTTCTTATTTTTGGGAGATTGGCGTTCTACATTAATACCTATTATTGCGGTACCTGTTTCTTTAATTGGCTCCTTTTTTGTAATGCAGCTATTTGGTCTTTCCATTAACTTAATTACACTTTTTGCTTTAGTATTGGCAATTGGTATTGTTGTAGATAATGCCATTGTTGTGGTAGAGGCTGTTCATGTTAAAATGGAAGAAGACAATCTTACTCCATACAAAGCGTCTTATGAAGTTTTAAATGAAATTGGAGGCGCAATTATTGCAATTACATTAGTAATGGTTTCTGTATTTATTCCTACTTCATTTATGACCGGACCTGTAGGTGTTTTCTATCGTCAGTTTTCGATAACAATGGCGGGTTCTATTGTAATTTCTGCAATTGTTGCCCTAACATTAACACCAGTTCTTTGTGCTATGATGTTAAAAAACAATCATGGTAAACCAAAAAGTAAATCTCCAATAGATCGTTTTATTCGTTGGTTTAATGCAGGTTTCGAAAGACTTACTGGAAGTTATGTAAAAATATTGAACAAAATTGTTGCGAGAAGAATTGTAACATTCGGTCTTTTAATTGCTTTCTGTGCGGGAATTTTTATCACAAATAAAACACTACCTGCAGGTTTTATTCCTAATGAAGATCAAGGAATGATTTATGCAATTATTCAAACTCCACCTGGAGCAACCTTAGAAAGAACAAATGAAGTTGCTAAGAAATTACAAAAAATCTGTGAAGAAACAGAAGGAGTTGCATCGGTTTCTTCTTTAGCAGGTTATGAAATTATGACTGAAGGTAGAGGGTCTAATGCCGGTACATGCATCATCAACCTAAAATCTTGGCATGATCGTGAACATTCTGTACACGAAATTATGGAAGAATTAGAAGAAGAAACAAAAGATTTAGGTGCAGTTATAGAGTATTTTGAACCACCTGCGGTTCCTGGGTTTGGTTCTTCTGGTGGATTCTCTATGCGTTTATTAGATAAAACAAACTCTACAGGTTATCATGAATTTGAAAGAATAAACAAAGAATTTATGGCTGCTTTATCTAAACGTAAAGAGTTAACGGGTTTGTTTACATTCTTCTCTGCTAATTATCCACAGTATAAATTAAAAATTAACAACAAAGTTGCCATGCAAAAAGGGGTAAGCATTGGTAAAGCAATGGAAAACCTTAACATCTTAATTGGTAGTACTTACGAGCAAGGATTTATTCGTTTTGGTAGATTCTTTAAAGTGTATACACAAGCCGCACCAGAATATAGAAGACTTCCTACAGATTTAGAAAAATTATATGTAAAAAGTGAATCCGGAGAAATGGTTCCTTATTCTTCATTTATGACTATCACAAAAGAACTAGGTCCTAATGAGATTACAAGGTATAATTTATATAATTCTGCTACCATTAGAGGTTTACCTGCAAAAGGTTTTACAAGTGGAGATGCTATTAAAGCGATAAAAGAAGTTGCCGCTAAAGAATTACCAAAAGGCTATGATGTTGGTTGGGAAGGTTTAACTTTTGATGAAGCAAATAGAGGAAATGAATCTCTATACATTTTTATTGTTGTATTAATTTTTGTGTACTTTGTTTTAGCTGCTCAATATGAAAGTTTCTTATTGCCTTTAGCTGTTATTCTTTCTTTACCTGTTGGTGTTTTTGGTTCCTTTTTCTTACTGAAAGCGATGGGACTTGCCAATGATGTTTATGCCCAAATTGGTATTATTATGCTGGTTGGTTTACTCGGTAAAAATGCCGTATTAATTGTTGAATTTGCTGTACAAAAAAGACGCCAAGGCGCCACAATTTTACAAGCTGCCGTAGAAGGTTCTAAAGCAAGGTTTAGACCTATTTTAATGACCTCTTTTGCTTTTGTTGCTGGTTTAATTCCGTTAGTTTTTGCCACTGGAGCTGGTGCAATTGGTAATAGAACCATTGGTGGTTCTGCTCTTGGAGGTATGTTAATTGGTACTGTATTTGGTGTTTTATTAATTCCTGGTCTTTACTTTGTTTTTGCTAAAATGGCAGATGGTAAAAGTTTAATTAAAGATGAGGAAAGCCAACCATTATCAGAAGAATTGATGCACAAAATTCAAGACGATAGTACAAGCAAATTAAAACTTAAAATTCAAGAAATTTCAAAACTTTTGAAAAAATTAACCAAAAGAAAAGATAATGAAAAATAGTATAAAAAACAGCAAACTATTTTTAGTAGGTATTTGCGCGGTAATGCTTTTACATTCCTGCGTACCTACTAGAGAAGTAAGAAAAGAAAACACTGCTGTTCCAGAAACATATTTAAATAAAAGTGTAGATACTTTAAATACTGCAAAAACTGAATGGCGTTCATTCTTCTCTGATCCTTATTTAATTTCTTTGATTGATACTGCATTGGTACATAATCAAGAATTAAATATAATGTTACAAAGTGTAGATATGTTTAAAAATCAGATTCAGGCTAAAAAAGGAGAATACCTTCCTTTTGTAAATATTTTTGCTAGAGCTGAAGTAGAAAAAGTAGGAGAACACACCAGAAATGGTTCAGTAGAAAAACAATTAGAAATTGATGGGAAAGAATTTCCTGAACCTCTAACTAATTATTCTGTAGGTCTCTCTGCTTCATGGGAATTAGATATTTGGAAAAAATTAAGAAATGAGAAAAAAGCAGCCGTTTATGAATATTTATCTTCTGTAGAAGGTAAAAACTTTATGACGACTAATTTAGTTTCGGAAATTGCAGATACGTATTATGAGTTGATGGCTTTAGATAATCAATTAGATATTGTAAATCAAAATTTAGATATTCAGAAAAATGCTTTAAGAATTGTAAAACTACAGAAGGAAGCTGCAAAAACAACAGAGTTAGCCGTTAGTAGATTTAAAGCAGAAGTGATTAAAAACCGAAGCGAAAAGCACGAAATTGAGCAAAAAATTGTGGTTACAGAACATAAAATTAATTTTTTAACAGGGCAAAGACCTCAGTATGTAAAAAGAAAATCTAAAGAGTTTTTAACAACTAAAATAGACACTACATACGCTGGTGTTCCTTCTCAATTGCTACAAAACAGACCTGATATTAGGAGAGCAGAATTTGAATTAGCAGCTTCTAAATTAAATACAAAAGTTGCTAGAGCTAATTTTTATCCTTCTGTTGATATTAGTGCAGGTGTAGGTTTAGAGTCTTTTAAACCAAAATTTTTAACAAGCACTCCAGAATCTCTTGCGTATTCTTTAATTGGTGATGTTGTAGGTCCTTTAATTAATAGAAATGCTATAAAAGCAGCTTATAAAAATGCAAGTGATCAACAGTTACAATCGATTTTTGAATATGAAAAAGCTATTTTAAATGCATATATAGAAGTTGCAAATGAGCTTTCTAATATTAAAAACCTAAAAACTATTTATAACTTAAAAGCAGAACAGGTATCAATTTTAACAAACTCGATAGCTCTTTCTACACGTTTATTTAAATCTGCTAGAGCAGATTATTTAGAGGTTTTACTTACCCAGAGAGAGGCGTTAGATGCAAAAATTGAATTGATTGAAACTAAAAAAGATCAATTAATAGCAAACATTCACATTTACAAATCTTTAGGCGGAGGATGGAAATAATAAAACTATAAACAACAATTAAAACCACTGTAATAAGTGGTTTTTTTATGATAATAAAATAATATAAGAAATATAAAAACAAAAAACCGAGTTTAATAGCTCGGTTTTTATATTATATGTAAATAAAAAGTAGAATTACACCATTGAAGCTGCAATTTTTTTATACGTACCATTTTCTAGCAATTCTCTAATCGCAGAAAAAGCGGTAATTGTTTCATCAATATCATCTTGTGTGTGTGTTGCAGTTGGTATCAATCTTAAAATAATTAATCCTTTTGGTATTACTGGGTACACTACAATAGAACAAAAGATTCCGTGGTTTTCACGTAAATCATTTACCATTGCCATTGCTTCTGGTATATCTCCTTTTAAAAATACGGGTGTTATACAAGTTTGCGTAGTTCCTAAATCGAAACCAGCAGCACGTAAACCAGATTGTAAAGCATTTGTGTTTCTCCACAATGTTTCTTTCAATTCTGGCATTGTACGTAACATATCTAAACGTTTTAATGCTCCTTTAACCATTGCCATTGGTAATGATTTTGCAAACATTTGAGAACGCATATTGTATTGTAAATACTGAATTACTTCTTTATTCCCTGCAAAAAAAGCTCCAATACCTGCCATAGATTTTGCAAACGTTGCAAAGTATACATCTATTTCATCTTGTACTCCTTGCTCTACACCTGTTCCTTTACCATCTTTACCTAAAGTACCAAAACCATGTGCATCATCTACTAGCAATCTAAAATTATATTCTTTTTTAAAAGCAACAATTTCTTTTAACCGTCCTTGTTCTCCTCGCATACCAAAAACACCTTCAGAAATCACTAAAATTCCTCCGCCTGTTTTTTCTGCCATCTTTTGAGCACGCTTAATGTTTTTTTCAAAACTTACCATGTCATTATGCTTATAAACAAAACGTTTACCAGCGTGTAAACGAACTCCATCTATAATACATGCATGAGTATCCATGTCGTATACAATAACATCGTGCTTAGTTACCAAAGCATCAATTGCAGATACCATTCCTTGATATCCAAAGTTTACTAAATATGCAGCATCTTTTTCTACAAACTCAGCACATTCTTGCTCTAATTGTTCATGAAATTTAGTATGCCCAGACATCATTCTTGCTCCCATTGGGTAAGCCATACCGTGCTCTGTAGCAGCAGCTCCATCTGCTTTTAAAACTTCTGGGTGATTTGCTAAACCTAAATAATCATTGATACTCCAAGTAACAACTTTTTTACCATTAAAAGACATTCTGTTAGATATTGGTCCTTCTAATTTAGGAAAAACATAATAGCCTTCTGCTTGTTTTGCCCATTTACCTAAGGGACCTTTATCTGCTTCTATTCTTTCAAATAAATCTTTCGTCATGTGCTCTATTTTATATTATTCTTCGAACTGCAAAGTAACCGTTTTTTTTGCAGTTTATCAAATTGTGTTAAGTTCTATTCTATTTACAAAAAATCGTTCTGTTTCATCCAATCATCGCTATAAATTTTATTCATATAACGAGATCCATGATCTGCAAAAACTAACACTACAAAACTATTCTCATCAAACATATTTTTTGCTGCGTATTGTTTTGTTGCTTGCATTACAGCTCCACTTGTATACCCTGGAAAAATCCCTTCTTTTTTAACAATATTTCTAGCCTCTAATGCAGCTTCTTTATCAGAAACTTTTTCATAGATATCTATCACATCAAAATCGGTCGCTGTAGGAATTAAGTTTTTACCTAATCCTTCAATTTTATATGGGCTCACCTCTTCTAAATCGAATTCTTTGGTTTCGTGGTATTTTTTTAACACAGAACCAATAGCATCTACTCCTAAAATTTTGATGTTTGGGTTTTGTTCTTTTAAATACTTTCCTGTACCAGAGATAGTGCCTCCAGTACCACTTGCTACTACTAAATGTGTAATTTTACCATCTGTTTGTTCCCAGATTTCTGGACCTGTACTTTTGTAATGTGCTTCTATATTTAGCTCATTAAAATACTGGTTAATATACACTGAATTCTTTGTTTTTTTATGGATTTTTTTAGCAACTTCATAATAAGATCTAGGATCATCTGGAGCTACGTTTGCAGGGCAAATATGCACTTCTGCTCCCATAGATTTTAGTAAATCTATTTTATCTTTAGAAGATTTATCGCTCACAGCTAAAATACATTTGTATCCTTTTACAATGCTTATCATTGCCAAACTAAACCCTGTATTACCAGAAGTTGTTTCTACAATAGTAGCGCCTTTTTTAAGGATGCCTTTTTTTTCTGCGTCTTGTACAATGTGTAATGCAATTCTATCTTTTGCTGAATGACCGGGATTAAAAGCTTCGAATTTTGCGTAATACGAACCAGGTAAATTCTTGGTAATCTTATGAAGTTTTATTAGTGGGGTTTCACCTACTAAATCTAATATTGAATTTGTAATCCCTTTATTTCTAGTCATTCTCTCACTATTCTCAAAGTAAATATCATTACGAGATAACGTGACAATTTTATCTATTTCTATTAAAAAAATAGCTTCGTTACGCTCGCAATGATATTTATTTTATCTTTGATTCTTGTGGCAAAAGTACGGTTAATCCTTAAATACTGAAACTGTTTTTAAGACTTAATTTTTTTTACCATCTAATTTATGTTCTAAGGCTAAAAAGAAAGTATACATTTTAGCGGTTTCTTTTAAAGCATCAAAACGACCAGATGCTCCTCCATGACCTGCTTCCATATTGGTTTCTAATAACAATAAATTATTGTCTGTTTTTAATTCTCTTAATTTTGCAACCCATTTAGCTGGCTCCCAATACTGTACTTGAGAGTCATGAAAACCTGTAGTTACCAAAATATTTGGATACTCTTTTGCAGCTACTTGATCATAAGGAGAATACGATTTAATATAATCGTAATATTCCTTATCATTAGGGTTTCCCCATTCATCATATTCTCCCGTAGTAAGAGGAATACTATCATCTAACATTGTAGAAATTACATCAACAAAAGGTACAGATGCAATAATTCCGTTATATAATTCTGGGTTCATATTTACAATAGCGCCCATTAACAATCCTCCGGCAGAACCACCCATAGCGTATAAATGCTCTGAACATGTGTAGTTGTTATCAATTAAATATTGAGAACAATCTATAAAGTCGTTAAAGGTATTTTTCTTGTTTAACATTTTACCGTCTTCATACCATTCTCTTCCTAAATACTCGCTACCACGTATGTGTGCCAACGCATACACAAAACCTCTATCTAACAAACTTAAACGAGTTGTAGAAAAACTATCTGGTATTGTATACCCATAAGAGCCATAAGCATATTGTAATACAGGTGTAGAATTATTAAGTTTTGTATCTTTATGGTACACCAAAGAAATTGCAACTTCTTTTCCGTCTCTTGTAGTTGCCCAAACACGTTTACTTATATAATTTTCTTTTTTAAATTCTCCTCCTAAAACTTCTTGTTCTTTTTTAATTTCATTAGATTGATCTTTCATATTAAAGTCAATGACAGAACTTGGTGTTGTAAAAGAATTATATGAATAACGAATAACATCCGTATCAAAATCTGGATTTGCATACACTCCTACAGAATACGTTTCTTCGTTAAAAGGTAAATAGTAATCTTCGGTTTCATCCCAACGTTTAATGCGTATTTTATTTAAACCATTAGTACGCTCTTCTAAAACTAAATAATCTTTAAATATAGAAAAATCTTCTAATAAAGTATCATCTCTATGCGGAATTACATCTACCCAATTATCTTTAGTAGTATTAGTTATTGGTGTTTTCATCAACTTAAAGTTGATGGCATTATCTTTATTGGTTAACAAATAAAAATAATCTCCAAAATGTGCTACACTGTATTCTAAATCTCTTTCTCTTGGTTGCAGCATTGTAAAGGCTCCTGTAGGATTGTCTGCATCTAAATACTGTGCCTCTG
Source organism: Polaribacter sp. L3A8 (assembly GCF_009796785.1). NCBI lineage: Bacteria > Pseudomonadati > Bacteroidota > Flavobacteriia > Flavobacteriales > Flavobacteriaceae > Polaribacter > Polaribacter sp. L3A8. The sequence continues at coordinate 4,124,700 of NZ_CP047026.1, read as the reverse complement.
TAGAAACCGTACTATAAGAACCTATAATAATGTATTTATCTGATTTAGATTTGGTAACATACGTACCAAACGTATCGTCTTTTTCATAAAAAACCTCTACATCTTCACTTGTTGGCGTTCCTAACACATGTCTATAAACACTTGAACTACGTAAAGTTACAGGATCTTTTTTTGTATAAAAAATAGTTTTATTATCATTTGCCCAAACAGAACCTCCTGTAGTATTTTCTATAATATCTTTATAAATTTTGCCTGTTTCTAAGTTTTTAATTCTTAAAAAATACTGTCTTCTACTTACCGTATCGGTGGCAAAAACCATCAATTTATTATCCGAAGAAACATTTAAACCGCCTAATTGATAGTAATCGAAATCTTTAGCCATTTCGTTTACATTAAAAAGCACCTCTTCTTCCGCTTCTAAGTTTTCTTTTTTACGGCTATAAATTGGGTATTGATTTCCAACTTCATAACGAGTAATATAAAAATATCCGTTATCCTTATAAGGTACAGAAGAATCATCTTCTTTTATTCTACCTTTCATTTCTTCAAATAAAGCTTCCTGAAAAGGTTCTGTATAAGCTGTTACTTCTTTATAATATGTATTTTCTTCTTCTAAATAGTCTACTACTTTTTGAGTATGAGCATCTTTTTCTACTGCATTTTTTTGTTCGTCAGACAAACGCATCCAAAAATAATTATCTATTCTAACATCTCCGTGTTTCTCTAACTTTGTAGGCTGTTTTTCTGCTACTGGAGTTTTTGCATCTGTACTTTTCATGGTCTTATTTTTACAAGCGGTTGCAAATGTAAGACTTAAAACAACGAAAGGAATAACAATTTTTCTCATTTTTGGGAGATTTAAATTCTTATAAAAATACTAAATTTGTAGCCAACTAAATTATAATCAAGAAAAACAATGTTTGGAGACCTATCTGGAATGATGAATAAGCTAAAAGAAACACAGCAAAAAGTAGAAGAAACAAAAATAAGATTAAACAATGTTTTAGTCGATGAAGTTGCTGCAGACGGAAAACTAAAAATTACCTTAACTGCCAACAGAGAAATAAAATCTATTTCTATTGATAATGCTTTGCTTTCTGATGCAGAAGAATTAGAAGACTACTTAATTATTGCTTTAAATAAAGCGATTGAAAAAGCAACCAAAATTAACGAAGCAGAAATGGCTGTTGCTGCAAAAAGCGGTATGCCAAACATTCCTGGTATGGATATGTTTAAATAAAAACTATGTTTTTAACTACAAATGATTATTTACTGCCTTGCCTAAATAAATCGCTCTTTGGGATAGATTGTTTAGGTTGCGGAATACAAAGAGCATTTGTGTTACTTATAAAAGGTGAGTTTACAGATGCTTTTAAAATGTATCCTGCTATTTATACATTGGTTTTATTTGCGCTCTTTTTATTGATCAACTATAGAAAAAAATTTAAAAACAGTAAAAAAATAATTATTTCATTCGCTATTATAAACCTTCTAATTATTATAATTAGTTATGGTATTAAAATGAAACCTATATTTACACTTTAAAAAAACAAAATGGAAAAACAAAACTTACCCAACGCAACCACGTCTTTAGTACTTGGTATTTTATCTTTAGTAACTTGTATTTGTTACGGAATTATTGGTTTACCTTTAGGAATTATCGCCTTTATTTTAGGACATAAAGCTACTGTTAAATACAAACAAAACCCAGAAGAATACAACAGTGTAGGAAACGCAACAGCTGGTAAAATAACCGGTATTATTGGCATTATCTTAAACACTCTTTTTATTTTAGTAATTGTATGGGTTTTTTATAAAATTGGTTTAGATGCTTTACAAGACCCTGCTTTGTTAGAACAAAGAGTAAACGAAGTCTTTGGGCAATAAATTACCTGAAAAAAATAATAAATACTGTAATTCTTACCAAGAGTTACAGTATTTTTTTATGTACGATTCTGATACATTTAACGTTCTATAAACATAAAACTATGTGTCTAAATTGTATTTTTGCAGTTGACAATTAATCAAGTAGAAAAAATGGCAAATACAGAAAAAACAAAAAAATCAATAGGTAAAAAAATTCTAAAATGGGTTTCTATTGTTGTATTACTGCTTGTAATAGCCGTAATTTCAATTCCTATTATATTTAAAGATAAAATTGTTGTAATGGTTACAAATACCATTAATAACAACATAAATGCTACAGTAACTTTTAAAGAAGCAAACTTAAGTCTTCTTAAAAACTTTCCTTCTTTAAACTTAACGGTTAATGATTTGGCAGTGGCTAATAAAGAACCTTTTGTGGGCGACACTCTATTTAATGCTAAAGAATTAAGTTTAGCTTTAAATATTACAGAACTTTTTAAAAAGTCTGATGAAACACTTGCTATTAAAAACATTACTACTAAAGAAGGAGACATCAATATCATTTTTGACAAGGAAGGAAATGGTAATTTTGATATTGCTAAAACCACAAAAGAAACCACTACTTCTAGTGACGAGAGTTCTTTTTCTTTAAATATTGATGGGTATGAACTAGAAGACATCAATTTTAATTATCTTGATAGAAGCACCAATACTAAATTAAGTATTGATAGTATTTACCATACTGGTGTAGGAAATTTTGCAGAAGATGTTTTTAATTTAGACACCAAAACAACTGGTTTTGTTTCTTTCGATTTAGATAACACAAACTACCTAAGTAAAGTTAAAATTTCTTTAGACGCCGTTCTTGGCATCGACCTAAAGAACAGTAAGTACACCTTTAAAGAAAATACAGGGTACATTAATCAGTTGCCTTTAGAGTTTGATGGTTTTATTCAACTAGTTGGTAACAATCAAGTATATGATCTTAATTTTAAAACACCAACGTCTTCTTTTAAAAATGCTTTGGCGTTGTTACCTAAACAATATGCAGGTAATTTAGAATCGATTAAAACGGAGGGTAATTTTGAAGTAAATGGTTTTGTAAAAGGAACTTTGTCAGACAACACAATTCCTGCTTTTGATATCGCAATCATTTCTAAAAATGCTTTGTTTAAATATGCTGATTTACCAAAATCTGTAACTAATATAAACATAGACACTAAAATTGTAAACAAAACAGGCCTTATTAAAGATACCTACGTAAGTATTGATCAATTCAATTTTAAAATTGATGAAGATGTTTTTTCTACCAACGGAAACGTTCGTAATATTACTACCAACCCAAGAATTAATATAGCAGCTAAAGGAACTATTAATTTAGCTAATATTGGTAAAGTATATCCTGCTCCTGTAAAACAAGCATTAGCAGGTGTTTTAAAGGCAGACATTACAACCAATTTTGATATGAATTCTGTTGAGAAAGCCAACTACCAAAATATTAAAAATGCTGGAGAAGTTACCGTTAGTGGTTTTAAATATGAAGGTACAGATGTTGCAAATACTTTTTTTATTAACAAAGCCAAGGTTACTTTTAACACCAACGCTATTAAACTAAATGAATTTGAAGCAAAAACAGGAACATCAGATTTATCGATAAATGGAAATTTAGATAATTTCTATGGTTTTATCTTTAAGGATGAAGTTTTAAAAGGAAACTTTCTTTTAAACTCTAACAACCTTAAAGTAGCCGATTTTATTGCTGCAGATGAATCTACGGAAACAAAAGAAACAACAACCGCTACTTCTACCTCTACTTTAAAAATCCCTGCATTTTTAGATGTAAAGTTTACAGCAAATGCTAAAAAAGTAGCTTATGACAATATAAACTTAACCAATGTTTCTGGTGATCTTTACATTCATAATGAAACTGTGGATTTAAAAAATCTTAAATCTGATATATTTGGAGGAAACATTGCTATGAATGGAAATGTTTCTACAAAAGGAAAAACGGCTAGTTTTAAAATGGATTTAAACCTTTCTAAATTAAATATTGGTGAATCTTTTGGAGCGTTAGATATGTTAAAATCGATTGCTCCGATAGCTAAAACGATTGAAGGTAAAATGAACTCTACCATTACCATTTCTGGGAACTTAAATGAAGATATGACACCTAATTTAAAAACCATTTCGGGTGATTTATTAGGTCAATTATTAGATACAAAATTAAAGGTGAGTAATTCTAAAATGTTAACCACATTAAGTGACAAAGTAAGCTTTTTAGACATTAGCAAATTAAATTTACATGAAGCCACAGGGTTGTTTTCTTTTAAAGACGGACAAGTAACGGTAAAACCTATTAAACTTAATTACCAAGATATTGGCATGCAAGTATCCGGAAAACATGGTTTTGATCAAACAATGAATTACGATATTGTTTTTGATATTCCTGTAAAATACTTAGGTGCTGATGTAACCAATTTAATAGCAAAATTAACTGCTAAAGATGCTGCTAGCATTAAAAGTGTTCCGGTAAAAGGAACCTTAACAGGTAGTTTTGGAAGTCCTAATTTTTCATCAAACATTAAAGATGCAACAGCAAACTTGGTAAAAGACTTGGTAGAAAAACAAAAAAACGCTTTGTTAAATCAAGGAAAAGACAAACTAAAAGACTTAATTGGTATTGATACTAAAAAAGACTCTACCAAACAAGAAGATGTAAAAGACAAAGTTACTGATAAAGTAAAAGATGTTTTAGGTGGCCTTTTTGGAAAGAAGAAAACTACAAAAAAAGAAGAATAATTTTACATATTTTAGTTCATAAAAAAAGGGAAGTATATGCTTCCCTTTTTTTATGAACTAAATTTACTTATTAAAGAGCTCCAAAAGCAGCAGCAACAAATAATAAAGCATATAAGGATAAGGTTATAATTGTAAAGACTCCAATAAATTTATAATGCGATTTTAGCATTTCGAAAGATTTTGTTAAAGTTTCATCACTTTTAGTTGCCAATGCTTTTTTCATCTTCATAGAAAATTGTAGTAAATAATACACCGGAAAAAAGTAAACAACAGATAAAACCAAGTAAGTTGCAGTCATGGTTGCCCCTAACCCTTTTGGTATGTTTGGTTGCATTTGAGCTGCTAATTCAAAAATAGTAGTCGAAAAAATGGCAAAAACCAACATTAACCCAATTAATATAAACCCCATAATTGATAAAAACTTAGCCCATTTAGCGGTTTCTTTTAAAAAGCTTTTAGCAGCACTCGTTATTGTTAATTGCTCTAATTGTGTAATAGGATTGTTTATCATAATTTAAGTTATATGGTTTAGTCTGTTCAAAAATAAACAAAAAAAAGAAGCCACGAATTCACAATTATAATTTTGTGCATTCGTGGCTAAATATTTATCAACTTGTTCTTTTTACATCCGCAGAAACAACAAGCATTGGTTTACTTACTTATTTAAATTCAGAAATTGTATTTTTAATAATAGCAATACAATCCATTAACTGCTCTTTATTCATCACCAAAGGTGGTGCAAAACGAATAATATTTCCATGCGTAGGTTTTGCTAATAAACCGTTATCACGCAATTTCATACAAATATCCCAAGCAGTAGAACTATCTTCTGTATCGTTAATTAAAACAGCATTTAGCAACCCTTTACCTCTTACAGATTTTACCAAATCGTTTTCCTCTGCAAATGCAGTTAATTCGGTTCTAAAAATTTGCCCTAATGTTTCTGCATTCTCTGCTAATTTTTCATCAGCAACAACTTCTAAAGCAGCAATTGCTACAGCGGCAGCAATTGGGTTTCCTCCAAATGTAGACCCATGATTTCCTGGTTGAATAACATCCATAATGTTGTTATTTGCCAAAACAGCAGAAACAGGATACGCTCCACCACTTAGCGCTTTACCCAAAATTAAAATATCTGGTTGTACGTTTTCATGATCTACGGCTAACATTTTACCCGTTCTTGCAATACCTGTTTGCACCTCATCTGCAATAAAAAGTACGTTATAATCTGTACACATTTTTTTAGCAGCTGCTAAATAACCTTCAGAAGGCACATAAACACCAGCTTCTCCTTGTATTGGTTCTACTAAAAATGCAGCAATATTATTACTACTTTCTAAAACCTCTTGTAATTCTTGTAAATTATCATATTCAATTTTGATAAACCCTTTTGTATATGGTCCAAAATTCTTTCTGGCCACAGGGTCATTAGAAAAAGAAATAATAGTAGTTGTTCTTCCATGAAAATTATTTTCACAAACCACTATTTCTGCTTTATTTTCTTTAATTCCTTTTATTTCATACGCCCATTTTCTTGCAATTTTCAAAGCCGTTTCTACAGCTTCTGCACCAGTATTCATTGGTAAAAGTTTATCAAAACCAAAAAGTTCGGTAGCAAATTTTTCATATTTTCCTAACACATCATTATAAAATGCTCTAGAAGTTAAGGTTAATGTTTTTGCTTGATTTACCATAGCATCTACAATTTTAGGATGACAGTGCCCTTGATTTACAGCAGAATATGCTGATAAAAAATCATAATATCTTTTTCCTTCTGCATCCCAAACATATACACCTTCACCTCTACTTAAAACCACTGGAAGCGGATGATAGTTGTGTGCGCCATATTTGTTTTCTAATTCGATTGCTTCTTTCGAAGTAAGTTTGTCTAAAACAGTCATTTTTTTTCGTTTTAAATGTTTATAATTAAATAACCATTCCTGTTCTACCTTTATCCTTTCAGTGAAAACTGAAAATTCAGCGTGGGAAAGAAATCATCCCCGAAGTTTAGCAAAAGTAATGAAATATTTTAACGTGACTTTTATCATAATAAAAGAAAAAACATCGGATTATTTTTACGATCATTTTTAATCTAAACTTACAATGAAAAAAATTATATTAAGCCCTATAGCACTCTTTTTTGTCTTATCTAGTTTTACCTTAAAAAAAGAAACAATTACACATACAAAGTCTTCTTTAGAAAATGGAAAAAAACTTTTTAACAGTAAAACATGTAGTGCGTGTCATCAAGAAAAAGTAAAAGTTGTAGGCCCTTCTTTAAAAGACATTGCGGCTAAATACAAAGCAAAAAAAGGAAGCATTGTGTTGTTTTTACAAGGAAAAGCGAAACCTATTGTAGAAACAGATACCGGACAAACAGCAATTATGCAGACAAGTCTTAGTATTACAAAAACTATGAAAGTTGAAGATTTAAAAGACATTTCTGAATATATTATGAATATTAAATAATACATAGCCTCTAAATTCTTTAAAGCGTTGCCACTGTAAAAAGTAGTAACGCTTTTTATTTAGATTCTTTTTTTACATGAAAATGTTATTTGTATCAGAAATTACTAAATCTTTCTTCTGTAATTGTTTTTAATTAAATTTCACTTAAAATAATAGTGACTATTTACAAGTAAACGTGTCAAAAAAACTATAGCATATTAAAAAAGAAAATGCCAACAAGTATTCTTAACTTTACAAAAACTAATTTATATTATTTATGAAAAAAATTTTATGTGTTGTCTTATTATTAACAGCAATGATTGGGTGTAAATCTACATCAACAGTCAATACTAAATTAGACAATAAAACCGAACGCAGTTTAAAAGGAAACTTCACAATTACTGATGTAAACTTCCCAGGATCAAATTATTTAAAAGTAACCTCTTTTAATTTAGCAGATTCTAAATGTTTAATAGGTAGTAATTGGAACTTTGTTTCTAATAACAATAAAGGAGAAATGGCACTAAATAGCCCAAGTACTTCTTGTAAAGAATTTAGTTCTCCAATAACTTGGTATGTTAATAAAGAAGGAAACTTTGTATTAAAAATTATTAACGATTACAAAGCAAAAAAAGTTAACAATGGTTTTGTTTTAAAATTGATAAATTTAACTCCTACAAGTTTTGATTTAGTTGACAAAATTAACGTTGCAGGACAAGAAAAAAACATTACATATACATTTCAACAAACTAATTAATAAAAAAAAAACGATGAAAAAAACAATAATTTATAGCTTAGCAGTAATACTAATATCTTTTGGTACACTAACATCTTGTGAAGCTGTTAAAAATGCAAATAACACCCAAAAAGGTGCTGGTATTGGTACTGCTGCAGGTGCAATTTTAGGTGCTGTAATTGGTAACAATGTTGGTAACGGAAAAAACTCTGAATTAGGAGCAGTTTTAGGTGGTGTAATTGGTGGTGTTGCTGGTGGAGTTATCGGTAATAAAATGGACAAGCAAGCTAGAGAAATTGAAGAAGCTTTACCTGGTGCAGAAGTAGAAAGGGTTGGTGAAGGAATTATGTTAACTTTAGGTGAAAACGCTGTTAGATTTGACACAAATAAAGCAACTTTATCTGCAGATGCAAAAGCAAATTTAGAAAAATTAGTTCCTATTTTTAATAGTTACGAGAACACTAATATTGTTATTTATGGTTATACAGATAGCACTGGTAGAGTAGAATACAACCAAACTTTATCTGCAAAAAGAGCGAGTTCTGTAAAAGACTATTTAACAACTAAAGGTTTAGGAAACGCAAGAATTGAAACCAAAGGTTTAGGTGTTAATGATCCTATTGCAACGAATGAAACTGCAGAAGGAAGAAGCAAAAACAGACGTGTAGAATTTGCTATTGTAGCAAACGAACAAATGATTAAAGAAGCTAAAAAAGAAGCTGGAAACTAAACAGAATCTTACAATTATAAAAAGGCTACTCAAATGAGTAGCCTTTTTTGTTTCATCAAACTATATTTTCCCTAATTTTGCAACCATAAACAATGTAAGAATGCCACGTAGAGAACGAAATAAATTTGTAAAGAAGAATCAAGTTTTAGAATTAAAAATTGAAGATTACGCTTTTGGCGGAAAAGGAATTGCAAGACTAAAATCTGAAGACGGTAGTTTTGTTATTTTTGTACCCAATACCTTACCTGGTCAATTGGTAAAAGCACAAATAAGTAAGTCTAGTAAGAACTATGCAGAAGCGAAACTAATTGATGTTTTAGAACCATCTGAAGATGAAGTTGAAGTACCTTTTCAAGATATTCCTGGGGCACCTTACATTCAATTACCAATCGAATTACAACATCAATATAAAAAAGAAAGTACTTTAACCTTATTTAAAAAAATAGGAAAAGTAGAAAATATTGAAGATCTTTTTGATGAATTTGTAACTTCTCCAAATGTATTTCATTACAGAAATAAAATGGAATATGGTTTTTCTGCAATTGGTTATGATAGAATTAACAAAACAGATAAAGACGAGTTTACACTAGGTTTTAAAAGACGTGGTGTTTGGTGGATGGGAGATAATCTAGAAAAAGACTCTGGTTTGTTTGATAAACAACTAGAAGACAATCTAAAAAATATTCGTCAATATTGTATAGATACTGGTTTAGAACCTTGGCATGGACCAAAAAAGACAGGTTTCTTTAGATACTTTGTAGTAAGAAAATCTTTTAAAACAGACGAATTACTATGTAATTTAGTAACCACTTCTCCTGAGTTAGAGAATTTTGATTTACAGAAATTTACAGATTTTCTAAAAGGTATTTTCGGAGATCGTTTAGCAGGTTTATTGCATACTATAAATGATGAAACTGGAGATAGAACTATTGCAACTGCTGGTAGTTTAGACTTGGTGTATGGTAAAGATAAAATTGTAGAAGAATTATTAGGCTTAAACTTTGAAATTAGCATGAAAAGCTTTTTTCAAACAAACCCAAAATGTGCCGAAAAATTATACAACAAAGTTGTTGAATATGTTTTAGAAGATAAAACGAAAGTAGACAATACGGTTGTGATGGATTTATTCTGCGGAACAGGAACTATCGGTCAGATTGTAGCTTCTAAAAGTGAAAATGCAAAAATTATTGGTGTAGATATTGTAGCTTCTGCTATTGAAGATGCAGAGAAAAATGCCAAAAGAAATAATATTGATGGGGTACAATTTTATGCTGCTGATGTTGGTAAGTTTTTAATTGCACATCCTGAATATCAGAATAAAATTAAAACCATTATTTTAGATCCTGCTAGAGCAGGAATTGCACCAAAAACCTTGCAAAAAATAATCAACTTAAATGCAGACAGAATGGTGTATGTTTCTTGTAACCCTGCAACGCAAGCAAGAGATACAGAATTGTTAGCTGAAGCTGGATACCAGATTAAAAAAATTAGTTTAGTAGATCAATTTCCTCATACGAGTCATATAGAAACTGTGGTTTTGTTTGAGAACAGTTAAATTATATTCTGATGTAATACAGAAATTTATATGATTTTATCATTTTAAAAAAAACTATTAAAACACTATTATTAATTGGATAAATAGAGGTTTAATAGCAATGGATTTTACCCATTTGTAAATGTGTTTTCAAATAATATTCGCTTTAGCCAAACTATTTTTTAATAAGTATTTTGGCTAAAGCCATCTGTGTAATTTATTAATAACATCCAACTAAAGTTGGATACTATTTATAGAATTTTATTTTTAAAAAATTAGTTGGTGTCATAACTGCAATTTTCGAGTTTTTGTAATCTTTAATATTTCGAGTTATGATTGCGTCTAAACCGCTAATGTTTAAAGCAGAAGAATACTGAATAGAATCTTCAAAATCCTTAAAATTATTTCTCAATGCTTGTGAAATTTCTTGTTTTGTAGTTCCTACTATTTCAGTCATTTCTGTTAAAGCATCAATAATTTCAAGCGTTTTTTTATGACCTAAATACCTTCTAACAATATAATAAATGTTATTAATGCTTACTGCTGATAAATATATAATTACATCTCCCTTTTCATTTAACTCAAAAATTTCGCTTGCAGCATTTGCAAATGGTGTTCTGTCTGTAAAAAAATCAATAACCACATCAGAATCTATAAATAATTTATAAACCATATTTTTTAGATAATTCTTCTGTTAACGTTTTCTTGTAATCGATATCAGTATCTGTTTTTATAATACCTCTTAACTTACTTACTTTATAAGAAAGTTCTTTTTCCTTCAATACATTTTCAGGCGTTGTTATAAACTTGAAATAATTTTCTACCATTTCAGACAAGCTTTGTCCTTTTTCTTTCGCATATTTTTTTGCGATTTCTATCACTTCTTTTTCTAAAGTTAACGTTAATTTTGTGTTCATTTTTTATTCTTTTCACAAATATACGTGTTTATATTTTAAATTAAAACACGTGTAATTTTTAATATTATAGTTTTTACAAAAACCTTGCAAAAAATCATCAACTTAAATGCAGACAGAATGGTATATGTTTCTTGTAAGCCTGCAACGCAAGCAAGAGATACAGAATTGTTAGCTGAAGCTGGATACCAGATTAAAAAAATTAGTTTGGTAGATCAATTTCCACATACGAGCCATATTGAGACTGTGGTTTTGTTTGAGAAATAAAAAATCTAAATACTAAATAAGCTTAAATTATTTTAATTATAATTTAAGCTTATTTCTCTTCTTCCCTTATGTAGTCTAAAGTCTTTAAACGTATTGTTGATGTCTAATTGAACAATATTAGAGTGCGATACTAGATTCAGTAAAAATTCATTTTTTATGGTAACTGACTTTATATTATCTGTATTTTTAGATAAGAAACAGATCACTTTTGTATGATGTTCTCCTGATTGTACATCTAAAATTTGTGGTATTAACTTTTTACCATCAAACTCCCAACTTGTTGATTTGTTTAAATAGTTACCAAAATCTTCTTTAGAGACATGCAAACTACTAGACTCACCAAACTTGACAAAGTTTTCTTCATCAAACTCAATTTCTAGCATTAAAACATGCCCTCTTTTTATCACATTAAATGTTGCAGAAATAGATTCGTGTACATCATTTGTCATGTTAATATTTAAGAAAGCAAAACAAGCTACTATTAAAATTCTCATTTTACAATAATTTTAGAAGTTCCTAATAGTTTTCCTTCTTTTAGAATACTCAAAACATAAACTCCGGCACCTGTTATGTTATTTATTTCTAAAACACCTATCCCCTGTTTATCTCGAATTAACTTTCCATTTATGGAAAACAATTTAGCTTGATACGATTCTGAATTGGTAGATATGATTGCAAAATTACCATCATTAGGGTTTGAGTTGATATAATATCCTAAATCTTTTAAAGCTAGCTCTTTTGTACCTAAAGTAGCGCCACAGCTTTCATCTAAACTTGTAGTTGGGTCGTCCGTTGCAAACGGATTTATATTTGGGTTGGTATCATCACAATCATACGCTTTTACAAAACCATCTCTATCTGCATCCACATCATTTAAAGCAGCAGCATTACTAATAAAACTATCGTTAAAACTTCCTTTCATACATCTAGAAATCTGAGGAAAATCTTGCGTTACCACATAGTAATATTCAAAAGTTTCTTCACCTTGGGCAGTTGTTAAAGTCACGGATGCTTCAATTCCGTTACATTCGTCTAAATCTCCTTTTCCTGCTACGTAACCAAAATCATTCGTGTATTTTCCGGAATACGGACCACAAGGAGCACTAAGTCCATCTCCAGGTCGTAAACCGCTTTTTAATTGAAAACTCGGAAACATTTCTTTAATATTACCTTCTTTATCTGGTCCAAAACGATATAAAATAGGAAAACCATCTGATGCCCAACCTACTTGTAAAACTTCTGCTGGTGCAGATTTTAATGTAGAAATTCCTTCTTCTAATTCTTCTACATACTCAAACATGTTTCCATGATAATGATAGCCTGAGTTTGGGTTTACATGAGCAGAAGCGCAATCTAAACCAACAAAATCTCTTCCATCGCCAATATTTGTTGTAGGTTCAAAAACCCAATCCCAATTATATTGACCTGTATTGACATCTTCAAAAATAAAAGGTGTTGCAGGTGCAGGCATCATGTACACACCATTTAAAGCGATTCCAAAAAAGTTAACAGGTCTACCATTTGTTCTAGAAATACTAGTAACTTGTCCTGATAATTTAGGTTTTAAATCGAATCTGTATACCCTATAATAAGGTTCTGGGGTTCTGTTTGCTACAAAACAAAAATTATGGTTTGGGTAATTGTTAGAGTAAACAACTCTTTCGTTTTGTTCTACAAATTCGTAATAAACACTTGGGTTAGATGGTGTGCCGCAACAATCTATATTGTCATAACTTAAAACATCTGTAGTGCCACAAGTATTATTACAATCATCTATGGTAGTTTCTGTTCCATTTTTAATTCCGTCATTACAAGACCAATCATTTCTAATGGTTTGCGCTTCTTGCTGTAACATGGTTTTAATAGTTTCTTGCGCTGTAGTTAAATTGCCTATTAAATTGGTTTCTTCTTTAATATCTGTAACAATATTGTAAAACTCCTCGTTACCGTTAGCATCTTCAATTAATTTATAGGTATCGTTTCTTGTTGCCCAATATTGGATACCTCCATTTTCATAATCGGTGTAATTTATTTTTCTTGAAACTTGGTTTTCAAATTTTAATGTAGGTTTTAAACTTAAACTATTTTCTGTTCCTCCTAACAATTGTACTCCTGCTAACTCTAAAATGGTAGCATGCAAATCGGCTGCTTGCACCAAACTGGTTTCTACTTCATTTACTCTTTCTACAGATTTACCAGTAATAATCATAGGTACACGAATTCCTCCTTCATATATAGAAGCCTTTGCGTGTCTTGATGGCCAATAATTGTTTGCCTGACCAGGCGTACCGTTATCACCAATAAAAATGATAACTGTATTTTCTAACGTTTCTGCATCCATGCTTTTTATAAGCCTATCTATTTCATAATCCATAGATTCTATCATAGATAAATAAGTAGATCTATTATCTGTAGGTGGTGTAGTATAAGTTCCTGCTGGTGGTGCTTGAAAAGGCAAATGTGGTGCTACCTGAGCCAACCATAAAAACCAAGGTTTTGTTTGAGCATCAATCCAAGAAATTGCGCTATTGGTTAAATGCGTTGTTACATATTCTGTTACTTGCTCTTCATTTCCATTAGAGTTTACTTTGGTCCAATTGTAATAATCAGAAACCTGGCTTGTAAAAAGCCCTTCATAATAAGGTACACCAGAATCTTTTGGGTGACTGTAATTACTAGCATCATTACCACCAATATGCCATTTACCAATTAATGCCATGGCATAATCTGTTGTACTTTGTTCTTTTATCTTTGTAAATAATGAAGTATGACTCGTATCTAAAATTAAAGGAGGTCTCATAACTCCTGTTTTAATACCAAATTTACCACTCATTATTGCTGCACGCGTTGGTGTACATTGTGGAGCTGCCCAACAATTGGTAAAAGCAAGCCCTTTTTCTCTAAAAGAATCTAATGTTGGTGTAATGGGTAAATCTTCATTAATACCAAATCCGGGAGTAGCATCAATCCCCATATCATCTGCAATGATTAACAATATGTTGGGAGATTGTTGTTGCCCAAAATAACTAGAAGTTGAAAAAAGTAGTACTAAAACAGGTATTAAAATTCTCATTTTTGTTTATTTTTGGTTGTTGATAAACATCAATTAGTATAAATACATAAAAATACCACTGATGTTAAATTAGTGCAATTACATGTTTAGACCTACTATTATGGCAAAAGTTTAATTGTATGCAGTTTTTTTTATATTTTATAGAGGTCAGTAGTTAGTTACATATAATTTTGTGATGTTCTACTTTCTCCTTTTCAACCATTTTAGTTATTAAGTTATTGAATATTGTTGCTTTACTTTGTGATCGATTAATTCTAAAACAAAATTCATTAAAATATCTATTTAGATTAAAGTCACTAACCCAAGAATACGTTGTTCTTATCCAAGATTTCACTTGATGAATCATTGTATGAAGTGCTTTAAAATTCATACCACCATTACTTTCTATTTGAGTAATATTATAAACTTTAGCAATAGGCCTGTAACCTCTCCATTTGTCGGTTATCACTTTAGCTTTTCGACTGATATGATTCACAAAAATATATTGCAAAGAACTAGCTGAAAAATCTTCGATTCTCATGGCATACATTCTTTTAACTTTTCCATCTTGAGTTAGTTCAACAGCAGTTATAGCTTTCTTTTTCTTAGCATTATAACTTCTTCCTACTTTGTCTTTTTCTCGTCCACCCAAAACAAATTCATCTACATGAACAATACCAGTCATAGGACTATTTCCACTACTTTCCATTGCTTCTCTAATTTTGAGCATAAATAAACGGGCTGTCTTTTCTGTTACGCTAAAACGAACTGCAACATAACTAGCAGAAAGGCTTTTAGTACTTGTACTCATTTCAAAAACAATAAAAAAAGCTTTTCTAACACCAAACTTTACCTTGTGAAAAAGTGTGTTTGAGGTAGATGATTCTTGATGAGAACAAATATTACATGTACGTGAAAAATCTTTTCTTATTTGAGCCTTGTTATGACCACATTTAACACATTGAAATCCATCTTTCCATTTAATATCTGCCAAGTATTTCTTGCAATCTTCATCCGTTTTAAACCGATCAGCAAACTCTAGAAGATTTTGTCCTTTAAATATATTCATAATAATACTCTATTTATTGACTTTAAAGATATGAATTTAAATACTGACCTCTAATATTTTATATTTCAAAAAGTAAAATTTGCCTTACAAATGTTAAATCGAATCATAATTTCTAAAAATTTAGGCTTTATCTCTGAAAATGAAACTATTTTAGCACTTAAAACTCCGATATGAAAAAACTTACAGATTTCGAAATTAATAGAAAATTAGAAAAACTACAAGATTGGGATTATTATGATGATGCACTGCATACCGATTTTGAATTTGATAACTTTAAAGATTGTATGTCTGCAATGAATAGAATTGCATTTGAATGTGAGGCTTTAAAACATCATCCGGAATGGACAAACAATTACAATACTTTAGATATTAAATTAACTACGCATGATGCTGAAGGTGTAACCAAATTAGATTTTAAATTGGCAAAAGCCATCAATAAAATAGTAGAAGTTGAAGAGTAACATGAAAAAAATATTTTTGATTCTAAGTTTCGTTATACTAGTAATTACATCTTGCGAAAAAGATGACTTTTGCTTAAAAAACCCTGTAACACCTAATTTAGTGTTGCGTTTTTATAATGATACAAGTAGAGAAACTTTAAAAAACGCTAGACTTTTATCTGTTTGGGCAGAAGGAAAAGATACCATAGCAGATTATACAAGTGTAAGTACAGACAGTATTGCTATCCCTTTAAATTCATTAGCATCAGAAACTATTTATCATTTAAAAATAAATAATGAAGATGGTGCAGAAGCAGACAATCAATAC
Source organism: Polaribacter sp. L3A8 (assembly GCF_009796785.1). NCBI lineage: Bacteria > Pseudomonadati > Bacteroidota > Flavobacteriia > Flavobacteriales > Flavobacteriaceae > Polaribacter > Polaribacter sp. L3A8. Next base: position 4,108,517 of record NZ_CP047026.1, on the reverse strand, counting down.
ACCACTTTTACTATTAAATATACACCAGAAGAAAAATACGTTTCTAGATCTTGTGGGTATCAAGTTCTCTTTAACGATGTTTCTTTCGCTTCAGATAACACCAACTGGATTAAAGATTTTACACCAGAAACATTAACCACCATAGACAATCAAAATACAGCACATGTACAAATATTTCATTAACATCTGTTTCCTTTTTGTTTTTGTTAGTGGGTTTTCTCAAAAACAAAAAAAAGATACACTTATAAACGCAAAAACAGACTCTATTGTATACAAAACCAACTACGGTTTAAGATTAGGTATAGATGTTAGTAAACCTATCTTAGCACAATTTAATAGCACTTACAGTGGTTTAGAAATTGTTGGAGATTATAGAATTAAGAAAAATTTATATATTGCTGCAGAGGTAGGTTATGAAGAAGAAACAACAGCAGAAGATTATACAAACTCTACCGCTAAAGGAAACTATATAAAACTTGGTTTTAACTACAATGCTTACAAGAATTGGCTAGACATGAATAATGAACTTTTTTTAGGTGCTCGTTATGGCTTTAGTCTTTTCGATCAAACTTTAAATAGTTACACGCCAAACGTAAACACTCAATATTTTCCGGCAAACCAAATTACTACACCAATTACAACCACTGGTTTAAATGCACATTGGACAGAGTTTGTTATTGGCTTAAAAGTAGAGACTTTTAAAAATTTCTTTCTGTCTTTTAGTGGTTCTTACAAGGTTTTAATGAGTGTAAAAGAGCCAGAAAACTTTAAAACATTGTATTCTCCAGGGTTTAATAGAATTTTTGAAACCGGAACCGGTTTTGGGTTTAACTACACCCTAACCTACCTAATTCCATTTAAAAAGAAATAAGAATTCCGTTTTATTGAATTTTTAGTAACTTTATCATCCCATTTTTTTTTAAAACAAAACAGTATGAATAAAATACCAAGTGTAAATTTAGCTGACTTTTTATCTTCGGATAAAAACAAAAAACAACAATTTATTGATGAAATTGGTCATGCTTACGAAAACATAGGTTTTGTAGCTTTAAAAGGTCATTTTTTAGATGATAAATTAGTAGAAAGCTTATACACAGAAATAAAAAACTTTTTTGATTTACCTGTAGAAACAAAAGAAAAATACGAAATTCCAGGAATTGGAGGACAACGTGGTTACGTTTCTTTTGGTAAAGAATCTGCAAAAGGTAAAAAAGAAGGAGACTTAAAAGAATTTTGGCATTTTGGTCAGTATGTAGATGCCGACTCTAAATATGCAAGTGAATATCCAGAAAATGTTTCTGTAAACGAATTAGCAGAATTTAATAAAGTTGGTAAAGAAACCTACCAAATGTTAGAAAAAACGGCCAAATATGTATTGCGTTCTTTAGCATTACATTTGGGTTTAGAAGAAACCTATTTTGATAATTATATTAAAAACGGAAATAGTATTCTACGTCCAATTCATTATCCGCCAATACAAACAGAACCTAAAGGAGCAGAAAGAGCTGCGGCCCATGGAGACATTAATTTAATTACTTTATTAATGGGTGCGCAAGGAAAAGGATTGCAAGTGCAAAACCATAATGGAGATTGGATTGATGCCATGGCAGAACCAGACGAAATTATGATAAATGTTGGAGATATGTTATCGCGCCACAGTAACAACAAATTAAAATCTACCATTCACAGAGTAGTAAATCCACCAAAAGAAATGTGGGGAACATCACGCTATTCAATTCCGTTTTTTATGCACCCAGTTTCTGATATGAAATTAGATGTTTTAGAAAATTGTATCGATGAAGAACACCCAAAACAATTTGATGATATTACTGCAGGTGAATTTTTAGACGAAAGATTAAGAGAATTAGGCCTTAAAAAATAAATAAGCAATCTTCAGTTGCAGTTTACAGTACTTAATTAACTGAAAACTACAACTGTAAACTGTCTTTTTTAGAAGCTATTTCCAGCTTTCCATTATATCTTTTTGTAGAAAAAACAAAAAGGATGCCATTTCAATCTGGGCTAAACTTGTTTGCCAACAAATAGAATCATAAATAATTAAATTTTTCTTTTATCTTCTCACTTAATACTGAACACTAAAAAAAATGGATTTTAAAGATCAACTAAAAAACCTTTTTCCTGAGCACAAAGAAACTGCTGAACCTATTAAAGAAAAATCTAATATTTGGTTACAAGAAGATCCAATTATTTGTAAATACGAAAAGCGAAAAGGAAAACCCATCACTATTTTAGAAGGCTACACAGGCGCAACATCAGATTTTAAAATGCTAGCCAAAGAAATTAAAACAAAATTATCTGTTGGCGGTAGTTTTAAAGATGATAAAATTATTATTCAGGGCGACTTTAGAGACCGAATAATGACCATGCTAAAAGACAAAGGTTTTAAGGTAAAACGTGTTGGTGGTTAAGTATTTATAAACACCAAACAATAATTAATTATAAAAAACGTTCTATTTTTAATTATGACATCTGCTATACTACATATTACCAATGGAGATAGTACTACCAACTATCTAAAAAGCCTTCAATTTACTGGAGATTTTATCACATGGAGAGAAATGTTATGTGAAGGAAAAACTACTACCGATGTAGGAAGTGAAACCTTTTGGAAAAATAGATTTGACTTCTTAAAATCGTCCTATAAAGTAAGCAAACAAAAATTTATTAATTACACATTAAAAGAATACAGAAGTCTTTGTAATAAAAAAGAAACCAAAGAAATTGTTTTATGGTTTGATCATGATTTGTTTTGCCAAATTAATATGATTGGCGTTATTAGCTGGTTAAAAACCTATAGAAAAGGGTATCATATTTCGTTAGTTACAAACGGTCAAATAAAAGGAAGTAAGAAACTAAAAAATTTGTCTGAACTTACAGAAAATCAAATTCAGCAACATTTTAAAAACAGAATCGATTTAACAGAAGACGATATTGAATATGCAGATTACATTTGGCAGTTGTATTGTTCAGAGAGTCCGTTAAGATTAGAAACCGTTTACAAATACAACCCAATGTCTCCTTTTACGCATTTAGCAGATGCTTTATCGGCACATTTACAAAGATTTCCTTCCATTAAAAATGGCTTGAATCATTTAGAAAACACAATTCTAGAAACTGCAAATACACATAAATTCTCATCAAAGAATCAACTAGTAAATCAATTACTAAAAACACAAACTACGTATGGGTTTGGAGATTTACAGTACGAACATCACATAGAGCAACTTCATAAATTATTTACCTCTTTTAACCCCGTAAAATTATCACGAAAAGGGAAAAAAGTACTAGAAAACCAATTAAATTTTTATGGTGAACTTCGTGATGAAAATTTGTATCTTGGTGGAGCAAAAAAATATAGTTTTCTATTCAATAATGAATCCGAAAAACTATTACAAATTACATCTTAAATGTCTATAAAACAATCTGAACTTATCTTAAATCCCGATGGCAGTGTTTATCATCTAAATTTAAGACCAGAACATATTGCCAACACCCTTATTTTTGTTGGCGATCAAGATAGAGTCGATAAAATCTCTAAACATTTTGATTCTATTGAGTTTACAACTCAAAAAAGAGAATTTAAAACCACAACAGGTACCTATAAAAACAAGCGTCTTTCTGTTATATCAACAGGTATTGGACCAGATAATATAGATATCGTTCTAAACGAATTAGACGCACTTGTTAATATCGATTTACAAACAAGAAAACCAAAAGAAGTTTTAACTACTTTAAACATTATTAGAATTGGTACTTCCGGTTCTTTGCAAGAAGATATTCCGGTAGATTCTTATGTTATTAGTTCTCATGGGTTAGATTTAAACGGTTTGTTACAATCTTATCAAGTAGATGCAATTGCCAGTCCAGCAATAGAAGATGCATTTGTAAAACACACCAATTGGAGTGCTAAAAAATCTTATCCTATTGTAATAGAAAATAGTAAACTGTTAGAAAACAGATTTGCATCTGATAAAACATTTTTAGGAATTACAGCTACTGCAGGTGGTTTTTACGGACCCCAAGGAAGAGTTTTACGTTTGGCATTGCAAGACGATGGTTTAAACCATAAAATTGATAGTTTTAGTTTTAACGAACATAGAATTACCAATTTAGAAATGGAAACTTCTGCCATATATGGTTTGTCTAAATTATTAGGTCACGAAGCTTGTTCTATAAACGCAATTATTGCCAATAGAGCAAACGGAACCTTTAGCGAAAACCCAGGTAAAGTTGTTGCCGATTTAATAGAATATGCATTAGAAAAATTAGTTGAATAAATGACTAGCTTAAAAGTTGGTGGCGTACCAGAACACTTTAATTATCCTTGGTACACCTCCTTAAAAAATAAAGAATACAGCAAACAAAACATCAACCTTCGTTGGCAAGATTATCCTGGAGGAACAGGCGCCATGTGTAAAGCATTAAGAAACGGAGAGGTAGATATTGCTATTGTTTTAACAGAAGGCATTATTAAAGATATTGCCAACGGAAATCCTTCTAAAATTGTACAAACATTTGTAAAAACACCATTAATTTGGGGTATTCATGTAGGTGCAAAATCATCCTTTAAAACCATTAAAGATTTAGAACACGCAACCATTGCTATTAGTCGCTTTGGTTCTGGCTCTCATTTAATGGCTATTGTAAATGCACACAACCAAGGTTGGGATATTGCTAAACTAAAATTTAAAGTAATTGGTACTTTACAAGGCGGCATTGATGCTTTAACAAACGGAGAAGCAGATTATTTTATGTGGGAACATTTTACTACAAAACCTTTGGTAGACAATGGTACTTTTAGAAGAATTGACGACTGCCCTACTCCTTGGCCTTGTTTTGTAATTGCAGTTAGAAATGAAGTTTTAGAAAATAATTTTAACGAAGTAAAAAAAGTTTTAGACATTATAAACGCTGAAACAAAAGACTTTAAAGAGGTTAAAAATATTGATAAAACGCTGTCTAATAGATATGAACAACAAATAGAAGACATTCAGCAATGGTTAAAAATTACAGAATGGAACGATGGAGAACCTATTACAAAAAACTTAATTACTAGCATCCAAAATAAAATGATACAGTTTAACGTTATTGAAGAGAAGAAAAACTCGAGCAGTTTCATAAAAAATATGTACATTTAACACGAAAATCCATTACCCATGAAAAAAGTAGTATTTATTGCAGTTTGTATTTTAGGAAGCATTTGTTTTTCTTCTTGTAGAAGCACTTCTAAACATTGTGGTTTAGCAGACAATACAACAACAATTCAAACAACATTAAAGCAGGCAGATTTAACATAAATCCGTTTGTTTCTTAATTTCAAATTCAATGAATCCGCTTTTACAGCGGATTTCTCTATGATATAATAAACGCTCTCTGTTAAGGTTTAACTAACATTAAGTATACTTTTTAATAAAGTTTACCTTACTTTTTTTTCATTTTCATTTTACATTTACAACACATACCTTTTTTATGTTTGAAAGAACGTAGAACTAAGATAATTCTTTATAAAGTTATTTCTAAACTTTTTAACAGTAATTCTTTTTCTCATCTAATTTTCAAAAATGAAAAAGCAAAAAAAGCGCAAGTTAGATTATGTTGTAATTTCTGATGTACATTTAGGCACTTATGGTTGTAGAGCTAAAGAATTACTAAATTATTTAAAAACAATTCAGCCAAAAGTTTTAATTCTAAATGGAGACATTATAGACATCTGGCAATTTAACAAACGCTATTTCCCAAAGTCTCACATGAATGTGATAAAACACATTACCTCTCTTTTATCTAAAGGAACTGAGATTTATTATATCACTGGAAATCATGATGAAATGCTGCGAAAATTTAAAGGTTTCAGACTCGGTAACTTTAAAATTCTAAACAAACTAGTTTTAACTATTGATGATAAAAAAGCATGGATATTTCATGGAGATGTTTTTGATGTTACCATGCAACATTCTAAATGGCTAGCTAAATTAGGTGGCCAAGGATACGATATACTTATTGTAATAAACACCTTTATCAATTGGATAAGTAATCTATTAGGCTATGGAAAATTATCGCTTTCTAAAAAAATAAAAAATAGTGTAAAAAGTGCCGTAAAATTTATCAATGATTTTGAAAAAACAGCTTCGGACATTGCTATAGAAAATGAGTACGATTATGTAATCTGCGGACATATTCATCAACCAGAAATTAAAGAAATTGAAAATCAAAAAGGAAAAACTACTTACTTAAACTCTGGAGATTGGATAGAGAATTTAACAGCCTTAGAATACAAAGACAAAAAATGGAGTTTGTACGAATATGCTACTGATGAAATAGCAAAAAACACTGAAAAAAAATTAAGTAAAGAAGAATTGAAGGCCTTAAACAAAGAAGAAAAAAACAATTTTCTTTTTGAAGAGTTGCTAAGAGAATTCGATATTGAAAAACCCCTAAAATAATATTTATGCGAATACTATATGCTATTCAAGGAACTGGAAATGGTCATTTAACCAGAGCAAAAGAAATTATACCAATACTACAACAAAAAGGAGAATTAGATATTTTAGTTAGTGGAAATGAAAATAACTTAGAATTAGGCTTCGAAGTAAAATACAAACTAAAAGGTTTAAATTTTACATTTGGCAAAAAAGGAGGTATCGATTATTGGACTAGTTTTAAAAAGATGAATCTAGCTCGTTTTTATAAAGAAATAAAAAACGTACCAGTTAAAGAGTACGATTTAGTAATTAACGATTTTGAACCTGTTTCTGCTTGGGCTGCAAAAATAAATAATGTAAATATTGTTTCTTTAAGTCATCAAAACGCAGTTTTAGATACTGCGTCTCCTAAATATGGTAAATATAAGTTTGAAAAATATATTTTAAAATACTACGCTCCCTCTAATACAAGGTTTGGTTTTCATTTTAATAATTATAGTTCTGCTATTTTTCCGCCAATCATCAGAAAGAAAATTAGAAATAAAAAGACAAGTAATAAAGGTCATATTACGGTTTACTTACCATCTTATAATATTGATAAAATTGTAAAAGTTTTATCTAAAATACCCATTATAAAATGGCATATATTCTCTAAAGAAGCTAAAAGTTTAATATTTAAAAAGAACATTACCGTTTACCCAATTAATGAATTTGACTTTATAGAAAGTATGGCTTCTTCTGCAGGAGTTCTTTGTGGAGCGGGGTTTGAAACACCGTCTGAAGCCTTATTTCTAAAGAAAAAATTAATGGTTATTCCTATGAGAAATCAATATGAACAACAGTGTAATGCCATGGCCTTAAAAGAAATGGGCGTTACCGTAACAAAAAAATTAAATAGAAAACGAATTCTTAAAATTGCAAAATGGATTGAGAGTGATACTGTAATTGCTGTAAATTACCCAGACACTACAGAAGAAATTTTAGAGGCCATTCTATTACCTTATGAAAACCAAATGATTTTACCTACCATTCTATCTTAGCCTTTTGTTTGCTTTTTAAGACTTCATTTGTTTTAGAAAAATGTTTACTGCCAAACCAACCTCTCCAAGCACCTAATGGAGATGGATGAGGAGCTGTAAACACGGTATGCTTTTTTGTTTTTATTAATTTTGTTTTACTTTCTGCAAATTTTCCCCAAAGTAAAAAAACTACGTTTTCTTTTTCTTCAGAAATTGATTTAATAACTGCATCTGTAAAAGTTTCCCAACCTTTTTTCTGATGACTACCGGCTTCATGGGCTCTTACGGTTAAAGTTGCATTTAATAGCAATACACCTTGTTTAGCCCATTTTTCTAAATTACCACTTTGTGGAATCTCTTGGTTTAAATCTGTTGCAATTTCTTTAAATATATTTTTTAAAGAAGGTGGATGTTTTATATCGTCTTTTACAGAAAAACACAAACCATTTGCTTGCCCATCATCATGATATGGGTCTTGCCCAATAATAACCACTTTTACATCATCAAAAGAACAAAAATTAAAGGCTGCAAAAATATCCTCCTTTTTAGGAAAACATTGATATTCTTTATATTCTGATGTTACAAAAGCGCTTAATTCTTTAAAATAAGTTTTATCAAATTCTTTTTGTAAGATTTTTGTCCAAGATTTAGAAAGGCTTTGTTCCATTTTTACTTCTGTTTAATAATTTATTCAAAGATATTCATTTAATCAAAAGTATCTTTCCTATAATGAAACCTATGTTTACTCTAATCGGGTATTAAAAACTACTTAAATCCACATACATTTATATAAAATTTAACTATTAAAAAAACAGTGTTTTACCTCTACTTTCATCAAGATGGTAAAGCTAACTTTGAAAAAATTAAAAACCCAAATATGAAACTAAAACTACTTTCCATTGCACTTTTCTTTATCTCTAGTACCATTTTCTGCCAAATTGTAAACATTCCTGATAATGAATTTAAAAATGTACTTTTAAATTACTCACCAATTATAGATACAAATAATGATCACCAAATACAAGTAACAGAAGCAGCTGCAGTAACGAGTTTAAATATTTCTTACCATCAGAGTATGGAGGACCCTGGAGGTTTTTGTCCAGACCCAAATGACCCTGCTTGCCTAGGTGGTGGTGGCGGTATTATTATTGAAGGTATTTCTGATTTAACTGGTATTGAAGCTTTTATTAATTTAACTTCTTTAAATTGTAGTTTTAACGATTTAACTAGTTTAGACGTTTCTGCTTTAACCCAATTAACTTTTTTAGATTGCTCTAATAATATTAACTATAATAATTTTTCTGGTAACTTTATAGGTATATCTAATTTAACCCTGCCAAATACAAGTACGTTAAATACGTTAAACGTAAATAATAATAACTTAGCTAGTTTAGATTTAACCAATCAAACCTCTTTAACAACATTAACAGCCAATCAAAATGTGCTATCTAGTTTAGATTTATCTAACCAGACCTCATTAACATCAGCAATTGTAAATAACAATTCATTAACCAGTTTAATTTTAACCAACACCCCCTTATTACAAAATTTAAACTGTGAACGCAACCAATTACCAGCCTTAGATATTTCTACTTCGGTTGCATTAACTACTTTAAAATGTCCTTACAATCAAATTACTGGTATAGACGCAACTAATAACACTGCTTTAATTACTTTAAATAGTCATCATAATCTTATAAATAGCCTTACGCTACCAACCACTAGCACTTTAACACATATTTATTCTTCGGTTAATCAGATTACAACCTTAGATGCTTCTATGGCAACAGGGTTAATAGAAGTTAGTGTTTATGGAAATTCTTTAACTAGTTTAACTTTGCCTACAACAAATACTTTAAACAAGCTTTTATGTTATCAAAATAACTTAACAACTTTAGATACTTCGGTTACTTCTGGTTTGGTTACTTTAAATGCATCTAGCAATTCTTTAACTAGTTTAACTTTACCAACCACAGCATCTTTACAAACCTTAGTTTGTAATTTAAATAGTTTACCTAATTTAAACTTAGGTTCCTCTATAAATTTAACTTCTTTAAACTGTAGCAATAACAACTTAAATATACTTGATGTTTCTGCAAATATAAGTTTAACAGCCTTGTCTTGTGCTAACAATAACCTTACCTCTTTAAATACACTAACTAATACTGCTTTAACTAATTTAGACTGTTCATATAACCAGATTACTAGTTTAGATACCACAACTACAAATACGCTAACTAGTTTTATATGTTCTTCTAACTTACTTACAGAATTAGATTTATATAATTTTTCTAGTTTAAATAAAATTTACTGTAATAATAATTTACTAACCTCTTTAAATCTAAAAAACGGAAATTCTAATTCTTTAGCTTACAATACTTTTAGCGCTAAAAATAATGCCAATTTAAATGCTATTTGTGTTGATGATGCTTTGGTTGCTGCCGGAAGTTTAGGTAACGGTATCGATACTCACATGAACTTTACAGAATACTGTTCTTTTGTGGCTGTAAGTTCGAATACAATAACAGGTACAGTATCTTTTGATTTTAATAATGATGGTTGTGATGCTGCAGATACTAAATCTGTAAATACAAGAATTAACGCTACAAGTACAAATGTTAGTGCTTCTTCTTTTAGTGCTGCAGATGGTACGTATACCATTTATATAAATGATACAAATGTAGACACTGCGTTAATACCAAATTTTCCATCATTTTTTACAGCAACACCAACTACACAAACTACTAATTTTACGGGTTCTGGTAACACAGAAGTTATCGATTTTTGTATTACTGCAAATGCACAAGTAGACGATGTAGAAGTGTATTCTTTTACAACATCTGAATCTAGACCTGGTTTTGATACGCACTTAAGAATCTTTTACAAAAACAATGGTTCTACAATTATTCCATCCGGAACGGTTACTTTAAACTTTAATGAAAACCAAGAAGTATTTAATAACGCAAGTGTAAATCCAGATACACAAACAAGCAATTCTTTAAGTTGGAATTATACCAACTTACAACCTTTTGAAGAAAATTTTATAGATGTATACTTTACTATTAACACACCTATTGATGCTACAAACCCAGTAAATGGAGGAGATACAATTAGCTATACCTCAACAATTACACCTTTAACAGGTGATGCAACTCCAACAGATAACACACATGTTTTTTCTGATATTATTGTAAATGCTTATGACCCAAATGATGTAGTTTGTTTTGAAGGTGATAAAATTAGTACTGCACAAGTACCTAACGATTTAACGTATAGAGTCCGTTTTCAAAATACAGGTACAGCATCTGCTATTAATATTGTGGTAAAGGAAATTATTGATACCGATTTAGACATGGCTACTTTTACTCCTATTTCGGCAAGCCATTCTTACAGAACTGCTATTTCTAATACAAATAAAGTAGAATTTATTTTCGAAAACATACATTTAGCAGACAGTACTAGTAACGAGCCTGCTAGTCATGGTTGGCTTTTTTATAAAATAAAACCAAAAAGTACCGCTGTAATTGGTGATGCTTTTGATACAACTGCAAATATTTATTTCGATTATAATGCGCCTGTAATTACAAATACTTATAATACTGCAGTTTCTACAGAAACTACAATTCCTGATAATAATTTTGAAATGGCTTTAATAAATGCTGGTTTAGATACTGGAACACCAGATAACAAAGTATTTACAGACAACGTAAATACCATTACTAATTTAGATGTTTCTAATAAAAACATAACCGATTTAACAGGTATCAATGCTTTTACAGCCTTAACAACTTTAAATGTTAGCAATAATCTATTAACTACTTTAGACTTAAGTACGCATAGTTTATTAACTTCTTTAGATGCACAGTCTAACGGATTAACTTCATTAAATGTTAAAAATGGAAACAACACAAATTTTACTCTTTTTAATACTATAAATAATTCTAACTTAACTTGTATTGAGGTAGATGACGCTGCGTACTCAACTTTAAACTGGACTAACATTGATACTACCTCTAACTTTGTAAACAACCAGGCTGAATGTACTTCTTTAAGCACAGATCAATATAATTCATTAGAATTTTCTTTATTCCCAAACCCAACAAATGGTAAAATAAATATTAATTCTTTAGAAAAAGCTACCTTAATTATTTATGACATCACCGGAAAAGAAATTAAAAATAGAGAGATAATACTTGGTAAAAATGAAATTACCAATTTAAACTTAGCCAAAGGTATTTACTTATTTAAATTGGTTAGTAAAGACAAATCATCTACTAAAAAAGTGATTGTAAATTAATCATCAATTATAATATTCTGAAAAGAAAAAATAGAATTGTAAATCTTAAAACTCCATATCCTTAAAAAACGATATGGAGTTTTTTCCTTTTCGTAGCAATATAGACATGCAACTCTTTAAAAGGTTTACAAATAAATCTATATAAAATAATGCAATTTATAATTACAAATAAAGATTTAAGAAAATAAAATAAATATTAAACATCCCCAAAACAAACTGACTACAAGCATCTAAAATAAATATATGAAATTTTATATGTCATAAATCTCACATTTTAAACCTAGAAAAAGTACGTCATTTTGAGAACGAAGGATACCTAATTTTAGAGAATAAAAAAAGAGGGCCAGTTTCTAAAACCAAACGAAAAGAATTTATAGATTTGTGTTCGAAATAAAAACGATTTTTTTTGAATAAAAACATATCATCCAAGACATTACAAGACTTAGAGTTTTCTACCGTTTTACAACACGTTGCTGCGTATTGTATTTCTGGTTTAGGTAAAGAAAAAGTTACTGAAATTGAACCTATAGCAGATAAAGAAACACTTTTTAAAGAATTGTATTTGGTAAATGAATACGTGTCTTCTTTTGAAAGTGAAAATAGAGTTCCAAACCACAGCTTCGATAATATTACCGAAAACATAAAACGTTTGGCTATAGAAAATAGCTTTGTAGAAACAGATGCTTTTTTAAAAATAGCAACCACTTCTCTTACTGTAAACGAATTGATTAAATTTTTTAAGAAGTTTCAAGTTCAGTTTCCTACATTTTTCGAACTTTCTCAACAAATTGAATTCACTACTTTTATCGATGATGAAATCAAAAAAATAATTGATATTTCTGGGGAAGTAAAAAACAACGCATCAGAAGCATTAAAACAAATAAGAAAGGATATTAATAATGTTCGTGGTAAAATTGGTGCAAGTTTTTCTAGTGCTTTATCCAAAGCTATTTCTGCAGGATATTTAGATGATATTAAAGAAACTGTTGTAGACAATCAGCGTGTTTTGGCTGTTTCTGCCATGCATAGAAAAAAAGTAGCTGGTAGTTTATTAGGTTCTTCAAAGTCTGGTAACATCGTTTACATTGCGCCACAAGCAACGCTTGCTTATGCCAGAGAATATCAAAATTTAATATATGATGAAAAGCAAGAAATTGTAAAAATTTTACGCACATTATCTGCAACTATTCGTCCTTATGTATATTTATTAGAAGAATATATTTCGTTTTTAATACATATTGATGTGGTAGGAGCAAAAGCAAAATATGCAAATGAAATGAATGCTGTTTTGCCAAAAATATCTAATGAAAAAAAGATTTATTTTAAGAATGCATTTCATCCCATTTTATGGAGAAAAAATAAACAACAAGATTTACATACGGTTTCTCAGAGCATTGAGTTAAATGAAAAGCAACAGATTATTGTTATTTCTGGTCCCAATGCTGGTGGAAAAAGTATTACCTTAAAAACAATTGGTTTACTGCAGGTTATGTTACAAAGTGGAATTTTAATTCCGGTTGACGAACGCAGTCAAACCTATATTTTTGATACTATTTTAACAGATATTGGAGATAATCAATCTATAGAAAACCAATTAAGTACGTATAGTTATCGCTTAAAAAACATGCGTAACTTTTTGCGCAAATGTGGTAAAAACACCTTGTTTTTAATTGATGAATTTGGTACTGGTTCTGACCCTGAATTAGGTGGAGCTTTGGCCGAAATTTTCTTAGAAGAATTTTATTATAAAAAAGCATTCGGAATTATAACAACCCACTACTCTAACTTAAAAGTTTTAGCAAACGAATTAGAGAATGTTACCAATGCAAATATGCAGTTTGATGAGCGTACTTTAGAGCCTTTGTATCGTTTATTTATTGGGCAAGCAGGTAGTTCTTTTACGTTTGAAGTTGCACAGAAAAACGGAATTCCGTTTAGTATTATCAACAAAGCAAAAAAACGTGTAGAAACCGAAAAAGTACGTTTAGACAGAACCATTTCTAAGCTACAGAAAGAACGAAACAGATTACAAAAAACTTCTGACAATCTAGAAAACCAACATAGTAAAGGTCAAAAACACATCGATAACTTGCAAGAAAAAGAACAACGCATGCAAGATAAATTGTCTGGTTTTCAAGAACTGTATGACCAAAACCAAAAGATGCTTTCTTTAGGTAGAAAAACAAATGAGCTACTTAACAAATACTTTCAGACCAACAATAAAAAGGAATTAAATACTAATTTTAATAAATGGGTTGCAGATTTAAAAGTAAAGCAAGTAATGAAAAATCCTTTACAGCCTAAAACAAAAGCGCAAAAACAAAAAGCCAAAGTTGAAGAAAAACAACAACAAGAAATTATTAAAAAAGTAGAAAAAGAAGTACTACAAAAAGTAATTGAAGTTAGAAAGGAAAAGAAAATTGAAGCTGCCAAAATAGCCAAAGAAAAATCTGAATACATATATCAAATAGATGATAGTGTAAAAGTAATTGGTTCTAATTCTGTAGGTACCATCGATAGAATTGACAAGAAAAAAGTAACCATTAACTATGGCTTTTTCACGACTAAAACAACCACAGATAAACTGGAGTTAGTAAAACGAGCTAAAAAAACAAAATAATAACATTCATTTTAAAACTAAAAAAGGTTCGCAAATTGCGAACCTTTTTTTTATATATTTTTAGTCTCGTTGCATAAAGAAGAATAAATTATTTAAGATTTAAAACCCCAATAAGTTCTCGACTGCGCTCGAACGGACATAGATAATCTTAGATATTTTTTGCTAACCAGTCTCCTACTTCTTTCGTTCCGTAAGCTTTTCCGCCATCGGCTAAATCTTCAGTAACAAACCCTGCATCTAAAGCTTTATTTACAGCTGCTCTAATTGCTTTTCCTTCTTCTTGTAAACCAAAGTTTTCAAACATCATTGCTGCAGATAAAACTGTAGCCATTGGATTTGCAATGTTTAAACCAGTTGCTTGTGGGTAAGAACCGTGTATTGGCTCAAATAAAGCATTTTCAGTTCCTACAGAAGCCGAAGGCATTAATCCCATAGAACCAGAAATTACAGACGCTTCATCTGTTAAAATATCTCCGAATAAGTTTTCTGTAATTAATACATCATAACTATTTGGCCATTGTACCAAACGCATTGCAACTGCATCTACAAATTCGTAAGTAACCTCAACTTCTGGATAATCTTTTTCCATAGCCTGTACCGTTTCTCTCCATAAACGAGAAGTTTCTAAAACGTTGGCTTTATCTACACAACATAATTTTTTAGAACGCGTCATAGCCAATTCAAAACCTTTTACAGCCAATCTTTGTACCTCAGCTCTTGTGTACACACAATTGTCAAAAGCAGTTTCTCCTTCATCTCTTCTACCTTTTTCACCAAAGTAAATACCTCCCGTTAATTCACGTAAAAAAACCAAATCAGTTCCTTCTATTCTTTCTCTTTTTAAAGGAGATTTATCTAACAAAGAAGGAAACGTAAACGTTGGTCTAACATTTGCAAATAAACCTAATTTTTTACGCATTTTTAACAATCCTTGTTCTGGACGAACCGTTGCAGAAGGATCATTATCATATTTTGGATGACCGATTGCACCAAATAAAACAGCATCTGAAGCCACACAAATATCATGTGTTGTATCCGGGTAAGGTTCTCCAACTGCATCAATTGCAGCAGCACCTGTTAAAGCTGGTTTCCAAGTAATTTCGTGGTTAAATTTCTTAGCAATTGCATCAGATACTTTTACAGCTTGGTCAATTACTTCAGGTCCTATTCCGTCTCCTGCTAATAATGCGATATTTAATTTCATTGTTTTATTTTTTGTTTTGTGTCATTGCGAGGTACGAAGCAATCTCTTTGTTAATTAAAAAGATTCCTTCAGTCATACTTCCTTCGGAATGACAGATTGTATTAAATTATATTCAACATTTTCTCTGTGGCTTTAATTGCAGATACTGTTTGATCTGAATCTAACCCACGAGTTATAAATTCTTTTTCTTCTAATCTCCAAGTAATAATGGTTTCACACAAGGCATCAGAATTACTTCCTGGAGGAATTCTAACAGCATAATCGATTAAAGACGGTAAATCTCTTTTACTATGTCTTTTATACAATTTACGCAATGCATTCATAAAGGCATCAAATTGCCCATCTCCTTGTGCGTGCGCCTCATACTGCACCCCTTCTACTCTTAATTGTAAAGTTGTAGATGGTTTCATTCCTTTTGCATGTCCTAAAACATAGTTTTCTACAACAACACGTTTTTCTATTGTATCACTGTCTAAAACATCAGAAATTATATAAGGTAAATCTTCTTGAGAAACAACTTCTTTCTTGTCTCCTAATTCAATAATTCTTTGAGTAACTTTCTTAAGCTCTTCATCATTTAAACTAATCCCTAAATCTTGTAAGTTTTTCTGAATATTAGCTTTACCAGAAGTTTTACCTAATGCATATTTACGTTTTCTACCAAAACGTTCTGGCATTAAATCATTAAAATAAAGATTGTTTTTATTGTCTCCGTCTGCATGAATTCCTGCTGTTTGTGTAAATACATTTGCACCTACAACGGGTTTATTAACAGGAATACGAAAGCCTGAAAAGGTTTCTACAAGCTTGCTAATTTTATTTAATGCCTTCTCATTAACCGTGATTTTTACATCCTTTAAAAAATCATTAATCACAGCAATAACACTTGCCATTGGTGCATTTCCTGCACGTTCTCCCATTCCATTTATGGTTAAATGCAAACCATTTGCCCCTGCTTTAACAGCCTCCATAACATTGGCAACTCCTAAATCATAATCATTATGACCATGAAAATCAAAATGAGTTGTTGGGTATTTTTCACGAACTTCTGTTATAAATTTAAAAGTTTCATCGTGTGTTAAAATACCTAAAGTATCTGGCAATAAAACACGTTCTACATTTTGAGCTGTTAAAAAATCTAAATATTCGAAAACATACTCTTTAGAGTTACGCATTCCGTTAGACCAATCTTCTAAATACACATTGGTTTTAATACCATGCGAAGCAGCAGACTCAATATTTGCTTTAATATCTGCAAAATGTTGTGCTGGTGTTTTTTTAAGTTGATGTGTTAAGTGATTTAAAGAACCTTTGGTTAATAAATTCTGAACTTTTGCGCCAGCCTCTATCATCCAATCGATAGATCTTCCACCATCAACAAAAGTTAATACTTCTATATTCTCTAAAAAATTATGCTCTGTAGCCCAAGAAGTTATTTTTTTAACTGCTTGTAATTCACCTTCAGAAACTCTGGCAGACGCTATTTCTAAACGATCTACTTTTAATTCTTCGAGCAATAATTTTGCTATTGTTAATTTTTCGGAAACTGAAAACGACACTCCTGATGTTTGTTCGCCATCACGCAGTGTCGTATCCATTATTTCAATCTTTCTCTTGGTCATTTACTTAGAGCATAAATCACTTCAACAAAATCCGACAGACATTCTTATACCAAATTACAAGCAGTAACCTGTATGTTTGTCTGATTTTGTCAAAGACTTTTTTTTAAATTAAAATGGTCTTGTTTTAGCAAAATCGGTAATCTCGTTTTCTATGTTTTTTAAGTAATCGATATCATCAAAACCGTTTATCATATTGTCTTTTTTGTAAGTATTAATTACAAAAGTTTCCGATTCTCCAGTAGCAACTAACGTTACGGTTTCATTAGGTAAATCAACCTTAATTTCTGCTTTTGGATCTGCCATAATTGCTGCAAATAAAGTATCTGCAAATTCAGCTGAAACTTGTACAGGTAAAACCCCTACGTTTAAACAGTTATTTTTAAAGATATCAGCAAATGCTGATGAAATTACACAACGTAATCCAAAATCATACACAGACCAAGCTGCGTGCTCTCTAGAAGAACCAGAACCAAAGTTTCTACCTCCAACTAATATTTTAGAACCTGCATAAATTTCTTTGTTTAAAGGAAAATCTGCTTTTGGTGTTCCGTCTGCATTGTATCTCCAATCACGGAAAAAATTAATATCAAAATCTTTACGCTCTGTAGCTTTTAAGAAACGAGCAGGAATTATTTGATCTGTATCTACATTCTCTGTAGGTAAAGGATATGCTGTACTTGTTAGTACGTCAAATTTATCGTAAGCCATTGTTAATCTGCTTTATGCTTTAAGCTATATGCTAAAAGCAATTTTTATATTTAATAAGCTTATGGCATAAAGCCAATAGCTTATAGCTTTTTTATACTAATAACGTTCTTGGATCTGTAACAACGCCACTAACTGCAGATGCTGCTGCCACTAAAGGTGATGCTAATAAGGTTCTAGACCCTGGTCCTTGTCTTCCTTCGAAGTTTCTGTTTGATGTTGAAACTGATAATTTTCCTGATGGAATTTTATCATCATTCATTGCCAAACATGCAGAACAACCTGGTTCTCTTAATACAAAACCTGCGTCTGTAATAATTTTATCTAAACCTTCTGCTTTTATTTGATCTACAACTTTATGAGAACCTGGTACTAACCAAGCTGTAACATTAGGTGCTTTTTGTCTTCCTTTTACAATAGAACAAAAACCTCTAAAGTCTTCTATACGTCCGTTTGTACAAGAACCTAAAAACACAAAGTCTATTTCTTTACCAATCATAGAATCGCCTTCGTTAAAAGACATATATCCTAAAGATTTTCTGTAAGTATCTACGCCACCTTTTAAACTTTCTGCAGTAGGAATCGATTTTGTTACTCCCATTCCCATTCCTGGGTTTGTTCCGTAAGTAATCATTGGTTCAATATCTGATGCTTCATAATTAAATTCTACATCAAATTCTGCTCCTTCTTCTGTATAAAGAGTTTCCCAATATTTCATTGCCTTATCCCAATCTGCTCCCTTAGGAGTTTGAGCACGACCTTTTAAATATTCGAACGTTTTTGCATCTGGAGCAATCATACCTCCACGTGCTCCCATCTCTATAGACAAGTTACACACAGTCATACGACCTTCCATAGACATGTCTTCAAAAACATCACCAGCATATTCAACAAAATATCCAGTTGCACCAGAAGTTGTTTGCTTAGAAATAATGTATAAAGCAACATCTTTTGGCGTTACACCTAAACCTAATTTACCGTTTACGTTAATACGCATCGCTTTAGGTTTTTGTTGCATAATACATTGTGTAGACAATACCATTTCTACCTCAGAAGTACCAATACCAAAAGCAATAGCACCAAAAGCACCATGCGTAGATGTATGAGAATCTCCACAAACAATAGTTGCACCAGGTAATGTAATTCCGTTTTCCGGGCCTACAACGTGTACAATTCCGTTATTAAGATCTCCTAAACCCCAGTGAGAAATACCATGCTTTTTTGCATTTCTTTCTAAGGCATCTAACTGATTTGCAGATAAAGGATCTGCTACAGGTAAATGTTGGTTTATGGTTGGTGTGTTGTGATCTGCTGTTGCGAATGTTCGCGCAGGATATACAACACTGTTTCCTCTACTTTCTAAACCTAAGAAAGCTACGGGACTTGTAACTTCGTGAATAAAATGACGATCTATAAAAAACACATCTGGTCCGTCTTTAACTTGACGAACAACGTGTGAATCCCATACTTTGTCAAATAATGTATTTGCCATTTGTTTGTTCTTTAATTATTTAAATGATAATCAGCTACCAAAAATAAGAATATATTCTGCTTTAAGCTGCTGTAAATATTTATGTATATTATACCCAACTGTTAAACCACCCTATACAATGCTGATAAACAACAAGTTAACCTCTAAAAAAATACGATGTCTATTTATTTTATGGAGTCTTTAATTTTTATGATAATTCTTTAATTTTAATTCTATAAAAGTAATAAAATGGGCCTTAAAATCTTAAAATAAGCTTCTCTTTATGTCTTACTCTTAACAACAAACTACACCTAAAATAAAACAAATTGTCATTTATACAGAACAACAAAAGAGTGACGAGAAATATTTTTCTTTTATTTCTTTTCTTTTTCCATTGATAAAAAAACATCTTTTATAAGATTCAATAACTAAAAAAAAGTGTACACGTTATTAAAAAATAGTCATTAATAACTACTTATAAATAACGTTTGCAAATTAGCTTAGCCCTGATTGAAACGGCATCCTTTTTATGACTTTTTTTAAAACCGTTATTGCGAGGAACGAAGCAATCTGCTAACTAAAAAGAGATTGCCGCAGTTTACAAAATAGTAAACTGAGCAATAACAAGAATAAAAAGATATAGTGGAAAGCAGGAAATAGCTTCAAATAATTATAGAAAAAAATTTAAACTAGTTTCAAAATTTTATCAATATTTTCTTTGTGTGCCAAATCAGATCCTTCACTTAAGGTGGCGGATACGCCACAAGCAACTCCCCAACGTAACATATTTTTTGGCGTTTCGTTTTGTGTAATCGCATAAATTAAGCCAGCAACCATGCTATCTCCTGCTCCAATAGTACTTTTTACAGAAATTACTGGTGCTTTTACATAGTCTACGCCATTTTTATGTGCTACAAATGCACCGTCTTTACCTAAAGAAACCACCACATATTGAGCTATTTGATCTGCAACCATTTTTAAAGCAAAGGCTTCTTGCTCTTCTTTTGTTTGCGCTTCTACTCCTGCTAAACGTGCCAATTCTTTTTGATTTGGTTTTATTAAAAACAACTCGTTTTTTAAAACTTCATTAAAAACTGGGCCTGAAGTATCTACAATTACTTTTATACCTTTTGCCGTTAATTTTTGAATGATTTTAGAGTAATAATCCGTTGGTAATCCTTTTGGTAAACTGCCACTAATTACAAAAATATCGTTATTCCCTACTTGCTCATTTATCAACTTTTCTACGGGTGACATTTCTGTTTCTACAAAAGGAGTTGTTGGCATTCCGAATCTGAACTGCAAGCCTGTTTTCTCATCAAACACGGCAAAATTTTCTCTAGTCCAAATAGAAATCGGT
Source organism: Polaribacter sp. L3A8 (assembly GCF_009796785.1). NCBI lineage: Bacteria > Pseudomonadati > Bacteroidota > Flavobacteriia > Flavobacteriales > Flavobacteriaceae > Polaribacter > Polaribacter sp. L3A8. The sequence continues at coordinate 4,087,779 of NZ_CP047026.1, read as the reverse complement.
GTTGCAAAAACATTGATATGTTGCGCTTTTAATAAATCTTTTAAATGCTCGCCTGTTTTACCTCCATAAGGAAACAAACAATGGCTATCTATAGCTAAACGATGTAACACTCTAGAAATATTAACACCTCCACCACCTGGATGATAGGTAATATCTGAACATTCTAATTTATCAAAAGGTGTCATTTCTGCAACTTTTGCGCTTTTATCTAAAGCAGGATTTATGGTAAGTGTTACAACTTTCATTTATTTTATTTTTTGATACTAGTAAAGATAGTTTTTAAAAAAATTAGTACACTTTTTTTTATTGATTTTTATTTGAGAAAATAAAAAACTAATTTTCACCGAATTAATGAATCTTCATAGATTTTTTTTGATAAAAACTGTAACAATATAGGCCTATTGATCGTCTAAAATAATGTACTCATTATAACCAACCTACCATGAAAAACTTTCTAACTTCTTTATTTTTCTTTTTTTTATTAGCTAGTTGTACTTCGCAAAAAAACTCTGAAGACTTTATAACTGCAACACAAGGACGTTATTTATTTAATGATAACGAAGTAATAGAAATCTATTTTAAAGAACAACTACTTTATGCAAAATGGCGTGGTAATAATGATTTAAAATTATTAAAAGTTAGTGACAGCGCTTTTTATATGAAAGAATTAAACGAAAAAATACTCTTTGTACGTCAACCAAAAATGCATATTGAATTGGCTGAAAAAAGAGAACACAAAGGTGTAAAATATCATTTTAGAAAATTATTAGAAGGAGAAAAAACGCCTCACGAATATTTTGAAGCCAAAGAATTTAGCAAAGCCTTGGAAGCTTTTAAAGTGATTCAACAAAAGGATTCTTTAAACCCAACCATTAATCAACACACATTAAACAAGTTAGGCTATACATTTATTAAAAAAGATAATTTTGACGACGCTTTAGAGATTTTTAAAATAAATGCTATCTTATACCCAGAAAGTTCAAACGTTTTTGATAGCATGGGAGAAGCTTATTTATTAAAAAAAGATACTGCAAATGCAATTATCAACTTTAAAAAGGCGTTAACTATAAATCCAGAAAACAGAAATTCTAACCGTTTTTTGAAAAAAATTATAAAGAAATAAATGACACTAGAAGAATTAAAATACCCAATAGGAAGAGCAAATGTTCCAGAAAATATCACAAAAAAAAATATTGAAGATTGGGTTTCTATTTTAGAGCGATTTCCTCAAGAACTAGAATTTTTAACCAAAGACTTATCTGAAAAACAATTAGATACTCCATACAGAGAAAGTGGTTGGACCATTAGACAAGTAGTACACCATTGTTATGATAGTCATCATAATTCATATACCCGTTTTAAATGGGCATTAACAGAAGATAAGCCAGTAATTAAAGCCTATTACGAAGACCGTTGGGCAGAATTACATGATGCTAAAACTGCACCTATCTCTTTATCTATTGATGCTTTAAAAGCTTTGCACTCTAGATGGGTGTATTTTTTAAATGGTTTAACAGAGGCCGAATTAAATAAAACATTTATTCACCCTGTTGGTCATAAAGAGGTTAGTTTAAAAGAGAATATCTGTATTTATGCTTGGCATAGTAAACATCATTTTGCACATATAGAAGAACTAATGATTAGAAATGGTTGGAAATAATAACGATTCCCTTTTTTATAAAAAATAGTTATCTTGTAAGTTTTTAATATCAATTTTATGAAAACTGCCAAAGAATATTTTGATGAATACGCTGTAAGCCATCAAAATGAAACAAACCAAGCCATACATTACGTTTGTGTTCCTCTTATCTTTTTTAGTGTTATTGGTTTACTCATGAGCATACCAACTACATTTTTAGAAAACACTTTTGCGCTTTCTAATCCTTTACTAGAAAATTGGGCAGTAGTTGTAGGGCTTGTTATTTCTATTTTTTATCTGCGTTTGGGCTTTTGGTATTTTATTGAAATGCTCTTTATTATTTTAATATCAATTATAGCTAATTTTTTAATAGGCAATCATGTAAACCTACTGTACACATCCATTATTATTTTTGTTTTAGCTTGGATTGGTCAGTTTTACGGGCATAAAGTAGAAGGTGCTAAACCCTCTTTCTTAAAAGATTTAGAGTTTTTATTGATAGGGCCATTATGGGTGATACAGAAATTAGGAATGAAGAAAAAATAATATGAAAGACGAAATAACCTTCGAAGATTTTTTAAAAGTAGATATTAGAATAGGAACCATTATAGAAGTGAATGATTTCCCTAAAGCTAGAAAACCTGCTTATCAATTAAAAATTGATTTTGGGGCTTTGGGTATTAAAAAGTCGAGTGCACAAATAACAGATTTATACACCAAAGAAGATTTATTACACAAACAAGTTTCTGTTATTGTAAACTTTAAACCTCGTCAAATTGCCAACTTTATGAGTGAATGCTTAGTAATAGGTGTTTATAATGTAGAGGGAGATGTAGTTTTATTACAACCTTCTAAAGAGATTAAAAATGGTGAACAGGTTTCTTAATTTCTAATCGGTTTCAATACTATTTTATCATCATAGAAAGCAATTAACTTAAAACGTTTTTCATGACATAATATTGGTATTGATGAAATAAAAATTTTGTCTTTATCATTATACACCCAATTTCCAACTCCTTTTTTTACAGAACTAAAAAATCGAGTGTCATTGCCACAAGGAGCAGAAAAGGTTTCTCTTATTTTATATTGATCGAAAAGAATAATAGCAGTACCAAAACCTTTTACATTCTTTTTTAAGGTAATAAAGTCTTTATTAAAATCTTCTTTAACAATTTTCCAATTTCCAATAAAGTGAATGGATTTTATCTGCGCATTACTATTTATGGCAACTAAAAAACAAAAAAGAAGTAGTATTTTATTTTTCATTTTAATAGTTTAACCTAAATAAACACTTCCTAATTCTTAGGGTTATTTAAAATTACCAATGCACCAATTACTCCAGGAATCCATCCACAAAGTGTTAGTAAAAAGATAATAAAGAAAGATCCACAACCTTTATCTATTACAGAAAGTGGAGGGAAAATAATAGCAAATAAAACTCTAAAAAAACTCATTTATATATTTAGTTGGTTACATAAATAAGACGTTTGAGTATTCGTTTTGTTACAATGTAAAACATTATTAAACCATAAAAACTCTTACGTTTGCATTGTCTATAAAAACAACATCTTTATTTCCCCCATCTTTTGTTCTATAAAAAAGAACTGTGTTTTTAATTACTTTAGCATTCTCTATAGAAATATACCAACTTAATAAAGAAGTAATAATTTATATGTCATTAAATGTTTTCAATACCTTTTTTTCATATTCCAAAATCACTCGAAGTGATATTTTAGAATTAAAAAAGATAAAAACACACAGCAAGTAATTACAACAAAATCATAATTGCAATAAAGACAAATACTATTATTTGTCCCCATTTTAAATACATTCCTATTTTAGCGTGTTCTTTTAAGTAGTTAGAAATACTGCCTGCAAGAACAGCAATCATTCCAAAAACTAAAAAGGAAACTAAAATAAAGATGCCTCCTAAAGTATAAAATTGAATAACGGTTGAGATCGTATTAGAAAACAAAAACTGAGGAAAAAAGGCTAAAAAGAACAAAGCCACTTTTGGGTTTAAGACATTCATAATAAATCCTTTTTTAAATAACGCTAGAGTCGATTCCTTTTTAACACCATCATTAGATAAAACAATTTTTGCATCACTTTTAAATACTTTGTACGCCAAAAACATTAAATAACTTGCCCCTATTAATTTGATCACAAAAAAAAGGCTTTCATTTTCTTTGATGATGGCAGAGATCCCAAAAGCCACTAATGTAGTATGAACAAGGCAACCAGTCATTAAACCAAAAACAGTAGCTAAACCATATTTTGTTCCGTTTACAATACTTTGTGTAAGTACAAAAATATTATCTGGTCCTGGAGAAAGTGATAAAATAGAAGTTGCTATTGCAAAAGAAATTAAAATTTCTATCATTTATTTTTAATCATTGGAAAATCATTCCTAAATAAGTTATAAATATAAACTTATTTTCAGAAACGCTTGTAAGCACAGAAATATCTACAATTATAAAACCTAAAGTTGTTTTAAAATGGCTTTATTAATACGTTTTACCAAACCAGGTCCTTCATAAATAAAACCAGTATACACTTGCACTAAATCTGCTCCTGCATTTAGTTTTTCTAAAGCATCCTTTTCAGAATGAATACCTCCTACTCCAATAATAGGAAAAGATTTATTTGATGTATCGGCTAGATATTTAATAACCGCTGTACTTTGGTTTTTTACTGGTTGACCACTTACACCTCCATTACCAATTTCTGCCAAACGCTCTTTAGATACTTTTAGATTATCTCTATTGGTTGATGTATTAGAAGCAATTACACCATCAATTTTAGTTTCGCTTACCAATTCTATAATTTCATCTAACTGATTGTTATTTAAATCTGGCGCAATTTTAAGTAAAATTGGTTTCTGTATCTTTTCTTTAGAATTTAAAGCTTTACAAGCAGAAATTAACTCTAACAAATAATCTTTATCGTTCAATTTTGCATGACTACCAACATTTGGGCAACTTACATTTAGTACAAAATAATCTACATAAGGATGCAATTCTTTAAAAACTTCGCAATAATCTTCTGTATAATTTTCTGGAGTAGTTGCAGTATTTTTACCAATGTTTCCACCAATAATTACCTGTTCTTTATTCTTTTTTAGGTTTTTAATGGCAGCTTCCATTCCGTCATTATTAAACCCCATTCTGTTTATAATTCCTTGATCGTCTTTTAAACGAAACAATCTTTTTTTCGGATTACCTGCTTGTCCCTTTGGAGTTACGGTTCCTATTTCTATAAAACCGAAACCAAAGTTTGCCAATTCGTTATACAAAACAGCATTTTTATCAAAACCAGCAGCTAAACCAACAGGATTTTTAAAAGTAATTCCGAATAAAGTTTTTTCTAAACGTTTGTCTTCAACCACATATAAGCTTCTAAAAATTGAAGAAACAAAAGGAATTTTACAAAGGGTTTTAACTAAAGAGAAAGTAAAATAATGAATTTTTTCGGGATCGAATAAAAAGAAAATTGGTCTTACAATAGATTTGTACATGCTTACTAGAATTAATTTGAGTGGCTTATTTCTAGTTTTCAAAATTACAATTTTTATAGCGATAAAACTCTAAAACATATTTCAATTTAAAAAATCACAAACAGTAACTAAAAAAAAACATTACTTAAAACAAACACTTAGGTATATCAAAAAAAACAATGATATAAAATATCTATTCTATAATAAATTAATAAAGAATCTACAAACTCCATAAAAAACCAATAAATTAAAAATAAAATTAAAAAAAATTCAGCCCTATTGTAATTAAAATAATTTGCCTTCGACCAAGCAACCGAACTATTAAAACCATAAAAAATGAAAACAACAAAATTAGTATCAGGATTAATTTTTGGTCTACTATTAACAACACAAACAAATGCCCAAGGCTTACTCGACGGATTTACTCCTAAAAAAGGAGATCTATCTATTACAGCTTCTTACACATCTAGTAATTATGAAAAATTTTATGCAGGAGAAACTAAAATGGATGCAGTTCCTGTTCATAATGAAATTGACCAAAACGTTTATAGTCTTTATGCTAAATACGGTATTACAAACAAATTATCGGTTGTTTTAAATGCGCCTTATATTTCTGCTAAAGGAAATGGTGCTGCAGATCCTGTAAACGGAACTACAGAACAAGATGGTTTTCAAGATATTTCTATCGGATTAAAATACAATGCGTATACTTTTAATTTTGATAAATTAAATTTAAACGTAATTACAGGTTTAAGTTTTGATATCCCTACAGATTACGAACCAAATGGAATTTTATCTCTTGGTAACAATGCCTTTTCTACCAACTTAACAGCAGGTTTACATTTACAAAACGATGCAGGGCTTTTTGCTACTTTTTTAAATTCTTACCAATTTAGAGGAAAAACAGACAATACTGCTGGCGGAGCAAAATTTGATGTACCAAATGCTTATTATGCAACTACTAAAATAGGATACGCTAGCTCTCTTATTTATGTAGAAGGTTGGTTAGATTATTTAGCTTCTACAGACGGTGTAGATATTGGAGGTGAAGGTTTTGCAGGAAATTTTCCTGAAACAAAAGTAGAATACACAAGAATTGGTGCAACTATTTACAAAAACATCATTCCAGAATTAGGTGCTAGCTTAGGTTTTAGCAGCGTAATTGACGGTCGTAATATTGGTAAATCTACCAACTTTTCTGTTGGATTAACTTACAACCTTAACATATAAGGATTATTTAACAAAAACTATAAAAAGGCTCGTGAGAAATCACGAGCTTTTTTGATCTTAAGTTTTTCTATAGAAGAATTATTAAAACAACCTTTTTAAGCATCTAGAAAACCAACTGGAGTAGAGAAAGTTTAATTTTTGTCATTCCTGCGAAAGCAGGAATCTATAATTGGTAAACAAAATAGTGCTTAAAACTCATTTAAGAAATTACTACTTTTAAAAGTTAGCATTTAACCATTCTAAATAGTTTGTTTGGATTCCTGCTATTTTAGCCCCCAATAAGTTCGGAGTGATATTTTAAATTTCAAAACTAATATATTTGAGATATGAAATACAAGAAATGGACTTTAGAACAGAAGTTAGAAATACTATCTGTTTCCGAAGAAATAGGTATCGTTGAGGCCTGCCGAAAATACAGCGTAAGTACTGGCACTTTCTATAGTTGGAAAAAGAAGTTTGAGCACAAAGGAGAAGCAGGTTTAAAAGTTACCTATGACACTAAAAGTAAAGAACTTAAAGCAGCTGAAGAAGAGAATCGAGTGTTACGAAAATTGCTGAGTGATAGAGAAATCGAGCTTGAAGTGCAACGTGAGCTTTTAAAAAAAAAGTTTGGGACGTCCGATCCAAGAAAGATCTAGTAGACACTATTTATAACAAACATAAAATCTCTAAGGCTAAGATTATAAAGATGGTTGGTATTGTATCGAGTAGCTATTATAGAGAACCTAGTGGCGGTAAAAAAGGAAATAAGCCATCTAAAGAGACTTTCCACAAGACTAAAGGTTTTGTATTACAAGACGCTGTAGTTGTGTCTATAAAAGAGATTTTAAAGCACGAGTTTATAGATTGTGGTTATCGATTAATGACCAGCTATTTAACTAGAGATGGTTACACTATCAATCATAAAAAGTTGTATAGAATTATGAAGGAAGAAGGCTTGTTGAAACTTGATAATAGGATAGATAGAAGTGGTTCTGGACGCAAGTTTGTAAAGTTTAGAAAGGTGCAAACTTCTAGACCTTTAGAATGCCTGGAGATGGATATAAAGATGGTTTGGATACCAAGTGTAGGAAAGAATGCTTATTTACTATCAGTTATTGACGTTCACACTCGAAGAATAGTAAAAGACTATTTTTCTTTTACTATTAAACAAAATCACGTTATAGCGCTACTTTCTGAGTTGTTTGAAAATTATGACTACCCTCAAAACGTGGTCATTAGAAGTGATAATGGAAGCCAGTTTATAGCAAAAAAAGTACGTGAATATTTAGGTCTCATTGGAGTGCAACAAGAATTTACACACGTAGCAACCCCAGAAGAGAATGCACATATAGAAGCCTATCATGGAATATTGAAAAAAGAAGTCTTTAATAGGTGGGACTACCAATATTTTGGAGAAATAGAGCAAATACTAAAACGCTTCGTGAAATTTTATAATAATAGAAGACTTCACGGCTTGTTAGGACGTATAACACCAATGGAAAAATGGAATGCAGATGAACATCTTATTAGAATGAAAAAGTTAACCGCTTAACCAATAATCGAAATTTAAAAGATTACTCTTGTTTTATAGGGGTCAAAACATGATGATAATGATATGTCTGAACTAAATATTCGAGTATCAAATATTAGCCAATTTAATTTTAAAAATGCTGAAATTATAGCTTCAACTGAAAACGGAAATATAAATATTGAAAATTTAAATTCTGGACAAATAACTGAATATATAACATTTGAAAAAGCACAATTATTTCCACATATTGAATTAGAAATTGAAGGAAAAACATATACAATACTACCCTATTCAACAGGATTTGAAGACATTATTAGTGGTGGTGGAAATTACACATACCAAATAGATGCAAATGAAAATCAAGAAAAGTACGAAAAATTGAGTTTCTCATTAATTAAGGAATAAAAACGATTTGCCAACACCGTGTGAAAAAAATTGCTTAATTTTAGCTTAACCAAAGTTTGTTGCATTTTTGCTCACTTCAATTTTCCTGCGGAAAATAGCCGTTCACATAAATCGCAACTTTCATTACACAAACACGTTGTGCAACATATGACAAAAACCGTAACTGAAATACAAAATATAGTAAATCAATTGGCAGAAAAGATAAATGCGCCAACTTATTTACTTCCGACTTTTAGCTCACCAATCGGAGATGCTACACCGAATATTGAAGTTGATAATTTAGGACTTTATAATTATGTGATTTCGGAACGAGGAAGCGAATATGAAAGAAAAATGACTTCTGACTTAAACGATTTATTATATTGGATATTTGCTTCTGTGACTTTTTCTATGGCTTGTGATTACGAATTAAAAAATAGAATTGAGGAAAAAGATTGTAGACGAATAATGTTTGAGAAACAGGAAGAATTACTCGGACTTTTAAATACGGAATGGAAAGAAAAGGAAAAGAAAGAACATCAATCAATACTGAATACTAATCCGTTTGATGATTTAGCTGGATTAAGAGCTACTTTTTGCGGAGAATTAAGAGCAAAAGGACTTTCGGAGTCTGAAATTGATAAAAAAGCATACGAGAAGTATCCTGAAAAATAAATACGTTGCACAACAAAGAACTGAGCTAAAAAACAACTCTTTTCTTCATTAAATTTACGCACTATTATTATAGGCTCATAATTCTATCAATTAGTATTTTGAGCTTTTATTTTTTATGTAATTACTATTTATTTTGATAAAACAGAAACGTACGTTTCGTCATATGGTAAACCTGATTTTGCGATAGCAAAACTCTGTTTTATCAATTTATTTGAAACCGCTATTAAAGCCAATTTCTTACTCTTACCCTTGTTAACAATTCGCTCATAAATCTCACGACATCCTTTATTATGTTTACAAGCTGTAAAAGCACAGAGAAACAAGAGGTTTCGTAGTTTCCTATTTCCAACCTTACTTATTCTACTTCTTCCACGTACACTACTTCCAGACACTCTTATCGTTGGAGTGATCCCTACATAACTACATAATTGTGAAGCCGTTTCAAACTTCCTAAACCCATCAGTAATTACGATTAAAAACAATGCCGTTTTCAAACCTATCCCTGGAATACTAGTTAGTAATGTTAATTGTGCTTGCTGGTCTTGTTTTACTAACGAAAGTACTTTTGTTTCGATTCCTAAAATCTCTTTATCTAAATGTTTTTTAGTCCGTTTTAAAGAACCATAAACCCACTTAGAGGGAATCCCTAAAACTTCTTCTCCGTGAATTTTATTCTTTACCGCTGTGCGTTTTTTAATATCACTATCTAATAATCTAAACAACTGTAAGCACTCACTCTGAACATTGGTAAGAGCAGTATACAATGGAACTTCATTGATGCCTCCATATTCACAGATAGCCTTTGCATCACTTTTATCCGTCTTTACTTTAGACAATTTCATTTGGATAAAACGCTTTACAGATAAAGGATTTACAATAGATACAAAAATGCTTTGTTTGTATAAAAACTGAGCTAACCTGTAATGGTAATAACCCGTTGCTTCCATAATTACTAATGAGTTTTTAGGGAGATTTTTTAAGAATATTTTAAACCCTAATTCATCATTTTTAAACTGATCATGACCACTTGTACTTCCATAAACATCAAAAACGTCTTTACTGATGTCAACTCCAAAAATTTCCTTATATTTATTCATAAGAACTGATTTATGAAAGAATAACCTACTTTTACTCACAACAACTTGAAAACGAGATCTAGGTCTCACAGAACTGAACGTGATTTTAGTAGAAAAGAGAGAGGATTACCAATGTTGTCGAAGTCTAAGCTTCACCGTATAAATTAACCTTAATTCTCTCTTTTATTCTTTCTGATTATATACTTAAATTTAGTCTTTTATTATAAAATGCTAACTTAAGCCGTATAAAAATAATGCTTAGTTTAGTGCTTAATCAAGAGTCCGTGCACTTTTGTTACGTCTGATTTTCCTGCGGAAAATCCTCGCATACAAAACCGCACTATTCTTATACAAAACCGTTGTGCAAAAGTTAAGAGGAATTGCCTCCATTCAATAACTTAACGCAACAAATCTAAATTAATAGATTTGTAAAATGGAATTAAAAAAACATAGAAGATTAACTTTAAAAGAAAGAGTGATTATTCAGACACTTTTAATAGAAAAAAAGTCAAAATCATACATCGCTAAAAAACTAAAAAGAGCACCCTCAACAATTACAAGAGAAGTGAATAAATGGGTGCAGAAAAAGGAAGATAATTACGATGCTGAACTTGCTCATTGGTGTGTTAAAGAAGATTATTTAAACAAAAGAAACTTAGATAAAATAAGTACATATTCTCTACTTAAATTTTTTGTCTATAGAGGCCTTTTGTCAAACTGGACACCTGAACAAATTTCAGGAAGACTCAAAGAGCTGTATCCTAATGATCCAATAATGTCTATTTCTCACGAAGCTATTTATAGACATATTTACACAAGACCACAAGCACGTTTAAACAAAAAATTAATCAAACTATTAGTACGTAAAAAAACAAGACGTAGAACCCCTAAAAAAAGACGTGGTGGCGGATCTAAAATAATAAACCAAGTAAGTATTGACAATAGACCACAGCATATTGAACTTAGAAATGAAGTCGGACATTGGGAAGGTGATTTAGTCATTGGAAAGAACCATAAAAGCGCTATTGGAACTATAGTAGAACGCAAAACTAGATTTACTTTAATTGTAAAATTAGAGTCCAAAAAAGCAGGTGAAGTAGCCAATGAGTTTTCTAAAATATTAAACAAATTAAATCCTATTTATAAAAAAACAATGACTTACGACAACGGAATTGAAATGGCTAGACACGAAAAAATTACTCAAAATACGGGAATGAAAATATACTTTGCTCACCCCTATTCTTCCTGGGAAAGAGGAACAAATGAAAATACGAACGGACTCATTAGAAGGTATCTGCCAAAGGGAACTAATTTTAATGAAATTGACATTAATCAACTCCTAATTATTCAAGAAAAATTGAACAACAGACCTCGAAAAATTATTGGTTATAAAACACCTAAAGAAATGATGGATTTAGAACTTAAATTTGTAGCTTAGTAACATCAAAAAACATAAACGTTTTGTTGCGTTACAACATTGAATCCAAGTTGAGCCAAGAAGAAAAATAATATGAAAAAGAGAATTTATGAATTCATAAATAAAAATTCAAGATTTGTTAAATTCATTTACGGATTAATTATTTTAAATGTTATTACTTTAATATTGGAATCATACCGAGAATTAAAAGTATCATTCTCTGATTTTTTTTATTATTTTGAACTAATTTCTGTAATTATTTTCTCGATTGAATATTTATTAAGGTTATGGACTTCTGATTTGGAAAAATCCTACAAAGGAAATTCTTTTAAGAAAAGGCTGAAATTTGGATTTTCAACTCTTGGCTTAATTGATTTATTAGCAATTTTACCTTTTTATCTACCTTTGATATTTCCTTTTGACTTGAGAATTTTAAGAATATTGAGACTTTTCAGATTATTACGAATCTTTAAACTTGGAAGATATTCAAAATCATTAAATACAATAACAAGTGTTTTAAAAAGTACAAAATCTGAATTAGCTATTACTGGTTTTTATTTTAGCCCCCAATAAGTTCGGAGTGATATTTTAAATTTCAAAACTAATATATTTGAGATATGAAATACAAGAAATGGACTTTAGAACAGAAGTTAGAAATACTATCTGTTTCCGAAGAAATAGGTATCGTTGAGGCCTGCCGAAAATACAGCGTAAGTACTGGCACTTTCTATAGTTGGAAAAAGAAGTTTGAGCACAAAGGAGAAGCAGGTTTAAAAGTTACCTATGACACTAAAAGTAAAGAACTTAAAGCAGCTGAAGAAGAGAATCGAGTGTTACGAAAATTGCTGAGTGATAGAGAAATCGAGCTTGAAGTGCAACGTGAGCTTTTAAAAAAAAAGTTTGGGACGTCCGATCCAAGAAAGATCTAGTAGACACTATTTATAACAAACATAAAATCTCTAAGGCTAAGATTATAAAGATGGTTGGTATTGTATCGAGTAGCTATTATAGAGAACCTAGTGGCGGTAAAAAAGGAAATAAGCCATCTAAAGAGACTTTCCACAAGACTAAAGGTTTTGTATTACAAGACGCTGTAGTTGTGTCTATAAAAGATTTTAAAGCACGAGTTTATAGATTGTGGTTATCGATTAATGACCAGCTATTTAACTAGAGATGGTTACACTATCAATCATAAAAAGTTGTATAGAATTATGAAGGAAGAAGGCTTGTTGAAACTTGATAATAGGATAGATAGAAGTGGTTCTGGACGCAAGTTTGTAAAGTTTAGAAAGGTGCAAACTTCTAGACCTTTAGAATGCCTGGAGATGGATATAAAGATGGTTTGGATACCAAGTGTAGGAAAGAATGCTTATTTACTATCAGTTATTGACGTTCACACTCGAAGAATAGTAAAAGACTATTTTTCTTTTACTATTAAACAAAATCACGTTATAGCGCTACTTTCTGAGTTGTTTGAAAATTATGACTACCCTCAAAACGTGGTCATTAGAAGTGATAATGGAAGCCAGTTTATAGCAAAAAAAGTACGTGAATATTTAGGTCTCATTGGAGTGCAACAAGAATTTACACACGTAGCAACCCCAGAAGAGAATGCACATATAGAAGCCTATCATGGAATATTGAAAAAAGAAGTCTTTAATAGGTGGGACTACCAATATTTTGGAGAAATAGAGCAAATACTAAAACGCTTCGTGAAATTTTATAATAATAGAAGACTTCACGGCTTGTTAGGACGTATAACACCAATGGAAAAATGGAATGCAGATGAACATCTTATTAGAATGAAAAAGTTAACCGCTTAACCAATAATCGAAATTTAAAAGATTACTCTTGTTTTATAGGGGTCAAAACAAATTAGAAAGAACTTTGATTTTACACTTTTGAAATTCCAATATTATTAAAATTCGACATATCAGATAATGAAATCACAAAAAAAAAGACCAACCATTTTGTCCATTACGCCAACAAATAATATAAAAAACAAAAGAGGTTATCTTAAAAAGATAACCTCTTATTACTCTATAAAAACTAATAGTTATTTATATATTTTATTTTAAAAAATTAATTTTCTCTACAAAAACTAACATTTTTCATTCTAACTGTTGCAGTTCTATCTCCAGTATCATTTGCTCCGTAAGCACCATATCTAACATAAACACCAGTTGTTGAATATGTATGGTTTAGGTTTTTATATTTAGAACTTTCACCTCTCCAAACTCTTATAGCTGTGTATGCATTACCAGCAGAATTATATCCTGTTTTAAATGTTAAATCATACTCTAACCCTTTTGTAACTTGTCTAAAAAAAGTAACTGTTCTAGCGCCACTATTAGTTGTTGTGTAAGGTGTTGTAGATTCGTGAGTATATAAATTAAATTTATTAGGATCGCTTGTTTTTGTTGCATAAAGTAAAATAACAGCACTTTCTGCAGATTGCCCAACCCTTTGTCCTGCAACAATAGTTCCTACGGCATGTGCTTGTACAATACAGGTTTGCTCATCGCTTAAGTCGTCTATAACAAACCTATAAGATAGTTTTCCGTTTCTATTGTTTGCACGATTTATATCGCTAAAATGACGCTCTACTCTTGTTTTTGTTCCTCCATATCTTGTAGAAGATCCTGTTATTTGATATTTACCATAATTACCAAAATTAGAGTAACCTCCACTATTAGTTCTACAATCTAAGGTTCCTATATTTTTTGGACTAGTTGCATCATTACACGTTTGTGCACTAGACGCACTTGGTCCTAAAGTAGGAAATGATGTTTCATTACAACTTACCCTTGCGTAGACCGTGGGCTCTTTATCATTAATAGATTCTATACCTGCTTCAGATGAGTCATTATTTAAAAGCATTTCGTCTTCATTTGAGCAAGATGATGCTATAATACCAAAGAACAATACCAATAATATTTGTTTTGTTAAATTAATCATTTTTTGTTTTGTTTTCATTTTAATTAAATTTAGGGTTAGTTTTTATAAATAGACTTTTATTAGAAAATCTCATTTGTAAAACTATAAGATTAATTATTTTAGCCTGTCCTGTATTGTATTATCCTTACAAAACAAGGATAATAATATATAAAAAAGTAGAGGTCAGTATTTAAATTCATATCTTTAAAAACAACAAATACAGTAATATTATGAATATATTTAAAGGACAAAACCTTCTAGAGTTTGCTGATCGGTTTAAAACGGATGAAGATTGCAAGAAATACTTGGCAGATATTAAGTGGAAAGATGGATTTCAATGTGTTAAATGTGGTCATAACAAGGCTCAAATAAGAAAAGATTTTTCACGGACATGTAATATTTGCTCTCATCAAGAATCATCTACATCAAACACACTTTTTCATAAAGTAAAGTTTGGTGTTAGAAAAGCTTTCTTTATTGTTTTTGAAATGAGTACGAGTACTAAAAGCCTTTCTGCTAGTTATGTTGCAGTTCGTTTTAGTGTAACAGAAAAGACTGCACGTTTATTTATGCTCAAAATTAGAGAAGCTATGGAAAGTAGTGGAAATAGTCCTATGACCGGTATTGTTCATGTGGATGAATTTGTTTTGGGTGGACGAGAAAAAGATAAAGTAGGAAGAAGTTATAATGCTAAGAAAAAGAAAGCTATAACTGCTGTTGAACTAACTGAAGATGGAAAAGTTAAAAGAATGTATGCCATGAGAATCGAAGATTTTTCAGCTAGTTCTTTGCAATATATTTTTGTGAATCATATCAGTCGAGAAGCTAAAGTGATAACCGACAAATGGAGAGGTTACAGACCTATTGCGAAAGCTTATAATATTACTCAAATAGAAAGTAATGGAGGTATGAATTTT
Organism: Polaribacter sp. L3A8; assembly: GCF_009796785.1. Lineage (NCBI taxonomy): Bacteria > Pseudomonadati > Bacteroidota > Flavobacteriia > Flavobacteriales > Flavobacteriaceae > Polaribacter > Polaribacter sp. L3A8. The sequence goes on along the minus strand of NZ_CP047026.1, from coordinate 4,072,495 downwards.
AAAGCACTTCATACAATGATTCATCAGGTGAAATCTTGGATAAGAACAACGTATTCTTGGGTAAGTGACTTTAATCTAAATAGATATTTTAATGAATTTTGTTTTAGAATTAATCGATCACAAAGTAAAGCAACAATATTCAATAACTTAATAACTAAAATGGTTGAAAAGGAGAAAGTAGAACATCACAAAATTATATGTAACTAACTACTGACCTCTATAAAAAAGAATAAATTCTTTAATTTTTACGAAATAATCAATTTATAAAATAAAACTACTAAATATTAAACTTTTAAGGTTTGTTTCGAGCCTTTTGTACAAAAAAATAGATTTTATAAAATAAAGTAATCTAATACTTAGAAACTTACAAAGCAATAAGTAAATTGAATTAAAAATTTAGAGAGAGCTTAAAAAAAGTTTTGGATGTTTGATCCAAGAAAGATTTAGTTAATAGTTTTTGTACAAAAAATAAGGAAAGCTAAAATAATTGACAGGTAGGCAGTTATTATCGTATATGCTTTGATAAGAAAGAGAATAGATCTAGTAACTTACTATATTATAAAGAATAGACTTATCAAGGTGCTCTTAAAAAATCTACTAAAGCTATTTTAAATTATTAGTTTATTTATTATGGCTACCAATTAATCTTCTCTAATTTAAAAAAGGATGGTAGCGGCAATTAATCATAAAAAGTTGTATCTAATTATAAAAAAACAAGGATTGTTAGCCCTAACTTAAAAAAAACGTATCATCATATAAATACATAAAAAAAAGAAAACAGAATACAAATAAAAAAAGGCAGTAATAAAAAATTACTACCTTTAATTTATTAGTTCTGTAAAATTATTTTATGCTATTATCTTATTTTATATCTAAAAATATACCTCCAGAAATAGATGGGCTTGCGTATATAATACGTCCGCTTACAGCTGATGAGTAATTAAGAGAAACACCAAATTTAGGTGTAAGGTAGTAGTTAATTTCTGCACCTAAACTTACAAATTCGATATTGTTTGCAAAAATACTACCTTGTGAGTTTTGACTATTTAAGCTTCCGTTTTTTAATGAGTTTAAAACATCACCTTTCCCTATAAGCCATAATTTATCTTTTATAATATTAGCTCCAAATTCTAGACCTGTTCTAAATTCATCAGAAAAACCTTTAGTTCTATTATTAAATCCTAAATATACTTTAGAGTAAACAGGTAATTCTCCAAGGTGGTAAGATATTCCGAAGTCTGTTCTTAAGTTTTGATTAAATTCGCCATCTCCTGTTTGAAAACTACCATCGCTACCTCCTTCGCTGCTTCCTGTAGGTATTCCAAAGCTTAATGTTGTAGACCAAGCATAATTTTTAATATTAAGAATACCGTATTTTATACCAAACTCTATATCACCAACACTATTAAAGCCTTCGCCTTTTTCAATAACTTCTCCTGTAGTTCCAGAAACAACACTGTTTTCAAAAGATCTAGAAAAAAAAGGGATATAGGCAATAACATCAAACTTTTTTGAAATACCGTATTCACCATATAAATTTATATTAAACAAACCTCTTGTTGTGTTAGGGTCTGTTTCTCCTGTGTCTGTATAGTGTTTATCTGCTTCTAAATACCATGCAGATAGCTTATAAAATCCTTTGTTTTTTTCTTGAGTCCATTGAGAAAAAACAGAATTAGAAAATGAAATAATTGCTATAACTATTAATATGTTTCTTTTTAAAATCATCTTTTTAAATCAATTTAATTATTAAATTCTCCATCACCTACTTTAACTCCAAATGGTTTACACCAATAAAGTAAATATTTATAATTGTTTATACCTTGATTGTTTATCGTATAACTATGTTCGCCTTTAAAAACAGTAACTTTTCCAATTTCTAAAGCGCCATTTATAGAGTTTGGGTTATTTGTTAAATAGACATATAAACCAGGAAGTGCTGTAGTTGCTTCGTAATCGCTTTGTATATCTATTAAAATATTATTTGTGTTTTCAATTTCAGAAACAGTAAAAGATCCCTGTAAGTTGTAACTACTTGTTGTTCTTATAGTGCTTACTTGTGAAACATTAGAGTTTGTAGGAGGAGTTGTAGTTTTTTCTGTAACAGTTATACTTATTGTATCTTCAGTTGGTAATTGTCCTTCTTTAATTACTTCGGCCTTTATAACTGCTGTTCCTTCAGATAAAGCTGTTATTAAACCAGAACTACTTACACTTAGTACGGCTTCGTTATTGCTAGACCAAGTAATATTTGTACTTTCTGGTTGTCCTACATTATTAAAATAAGTAGCTTCTAAATTAGCGGTTTGTGATATGCTAATGCTTTGCGTTGTACTTAAAATTCTTAATTCTGGTTCAACTTCATCAATAATAACATCTTCTCCAATGCAGTTATAGCATATTAGTGTGATTGCTAAAATTATTAATAATTGTATTTTTTTCATACTTTTTAAAGATTTAAGTATGTTGTCGCATATCTTTTCAAGATATTACATAATAATAATTTTATTTTATAATTTTACAAAAAATTTGATAATTCTTAAGCTATGTTTAGAATTGAGTCTTTATTTCAGTTACTATTTTTTAACAACATCATTTAGATATATCTATTTATAGGGTAACAAATTTCTTGTAGAGATTCTTTAAAGTATTAAAAGTCACTATACCTTACCAAATAAGAGTTTATAAATTACCTCCCTAAATTTAAAGACAAAACATCATCAAAATACACTTTACGAAAAATAAACACCTTTTTGCTCGCTTCTTTTAAACACAAACCTTTGCCAACCTCAACTTACTTTTAATTTAATTTAATAAGTAAACAAAGAATTTAATGTTTGATAAAAACCTCTTTTAAACTCCAATATTAAATAGAAATCATATAAATAATGTAATTTTACCTGCTTAAACATTTAAAATATTCGTCTAGTTTTCAGTCGATAAAAAAACAATTCACATCAGTATAAACCACTAAAGTACAGCCTATAACAGATGAAAAGCCTATTATTACTATTAATTTTAATATGTATCTCAACCAATTCTAGTGTAGCACAAACCGAAGTTCAACAGAAAAAAGCAGAAGATTATTACCAAAAGCAACCTCAACTAAAAAGATATACCAACACTTGGTATTGGTTATTTGGTTCTTTAAATAGTACCGATAACCTTTCTAAAAACAAAATGGTTTCTTGGGAACTAGAAGATGGTGGTTGGTATGCTGGCTTAGGTAAAAACGAAAACTATACGGGATACGGAATTCAATTTAAAGCAAAAAACAATAGTTATATTTTTAGCAATTGGAAAAACACAAAACCAAACGGAATGACCTTATCTCAAAGTCTTGATTATAGTTTTATGGGCACTTACCAAGATGCTGTTAAAAATGGTTTTGGAATTACAAAATGGTCTAACTACAAACCTTTTAGTAACAACAATTATAAAAATGTAATAAAATATATTGGTGAATATAAAAATGGAATATGGAGTGGATTTGGTATTCTCTATTTTAGAGATGGTACTTACAAATCTGGAATTTTTGTTGACAGCATATTAAGTAAAGAATTACCAAAATTAGAAGTTTTAGAAGCTTTAGGTTTTTAAAAGAAAAAGGCAGTAATTTAAAATTACCACCCTTCTTATTACTGTAGTAAGAATCCCCCAATTCTTAAACAGCACTTATAAACTTTTTATTAGACTCCTTGTGCATCCCCAATAACACGATCTATAAAATCTGAATTGATATATAAAAGTCTTGCCAAGTTGTATAAAACATTTACTTCACTATCATCTATTTCTCCATCGGCATAAGAAATAATAGATAAATCTCTTAATATATTTAGCTTTTGCATTACAGACAAAACAACATCTAAATCTTTAGTAAGTTGTTGCACCTCATCAATCATTTCATCTTCTGTAAGCCCTTTTATAGTCATCATACAATTGGCAAAAACTTTAGGCGCCACAATACTACTTAATGCTTGTATTTCAGAATCGTCTACAACACCATCGGCATTAGATATTAAATAACCTCCTAAAAACATTAAACGTTGTATTTTTTCAGAATGTTCTCCTTCTTCTTCTAAGTTTTCTGGTTCCATTAAAGACATAATACGTTTAATTTCTACCTCCATAGCTTCTTCTGTAATTTCTCCAGAAACAGACGTATTAAAAGCGGCATACGTTTCACTTTTATTAAAAAGTTCTAGAGCTTTAATTCTTAAAGGACTAAAAGGATGAGTACTATACCAATCTGATGGATCTAAATTAGAATCGTTTAAAACCTCTTCTAAATCTACAAATTGCTCTATGTAAGCATTTAATTGAAAGTCTAAAGAATCTGTGGTTACACCAGACGATAATTTAAAGAAAGTACGCCCTACAGCTTCAAAGTTTTGACAACATAATAAACCTGCTCTATCTGCACTAATTTCTGCATTTCTGTTCCAAGCATACAATTTCATGGCATGGATAGGCGCTAAATCATTTTCTCCTGTATCTAATATTTGTCTTACCGGATAATCGAAGTGTTCAAAAAGCACATGGCCTATTTCATGACCAACTACAAAAGTTAACTCTTCTTTAGAAAAACGCTCTAAGACTCCTGAGGATAAAATAATGTATAATTTATTCTCATCTGGCGGATAGCAAGAAGCGTTAAAAGTATCTCCTTGATACACAAAAAACTCAATATCTGCTTTTAATTTCAAGGTACTTTTACAATGCTCACCAATTTCATGAAGCATTGGTGCTAAGGTTTTTGTAAGCCTTAAACTAGATTTTAACAAATGTTTTCTAGACTTAAATTTACCACTATTTTTGTTTACCTTTTCTAACGTTTTTTGTATCAACTCGTCTTGCTGAAAAGCAATTACGTAATCTCTATCACCATCATATACTAATAAATTTAAATCGATATCGGCCCTGTTATTCGTATAAATTTCTGGTGCTGTATCTACAATTGCTTTATGGTTTAAAGCATTTATTTCTTCAATACGTTTGGTGTATTCTGCTGCCAATTCTGTTGTTATATTTTGAAATACAACACTGGCTTCTTGTATTTTTTCGAAATTTCCTGATGCTTGTGCATCATTTAAATCGGTTAACATTTTTTCTTGGGCTGCATTTAAAGCAGCTTGATGTTCTTTTTCTAATTCTGAAAGTGTTTCTGATATATATGACATACTATTTTAGGCTTGAACAGTTAATTTTGAATTAGATATTTTCATTAATCGACCTTTTAAGTCGAAAATTCCAAGAATTTGATCATCCTCTTTTTTAGCAACAATATTATTACCTGGCAATTCTACTTCGTATCCTTTTCCTTTTAAATAAAAATACAAACTGTATTTATGAGGAAACGTATAGTTTGCGGCTACCTTTGTAAAATGAGAACAAATTAAAGCAGGCACTGTTCTTGCTTTGCTATCTGCTTCTGCAGATGTTATGGTAACATAAACCGTTAAGCCTTTAAAAGTTAATGGTACGTAACAACTTTCTTTTACCATTGCAGAAATTATTGTAGAAAAATAAACTCCCGGATCTGAACTAAATTCTTTTTTAGATGTAACAAAATCTTCAATTTGATAAGCCTCTCCTATTGCTTTTGCTGCTAAAGCTGTTTGTAAAAACTTTTCTGGAATACCACTTTGTGTATTTGCCCAAGCCCATAACCAACTTTTTTCATTTTCGGAATAAGTACCTAACACCTGAATGTCAAAAACTTTATCGTCTCCGTACGTTAATTTTCCTTCTAACATATCGCAACTCCAACCTAAGCCTTCTACCATTTCTCCAAACACCTCTTGTTTTTCTAAAGAAACTACAACAGATTGGTTATATAATTCTTGAATAGTTACTTTTGCCGTTTCTGCTGATGCTTCTTGTGCGCTTTCTGTTTCCGTAGATGCTGCTTCTGGAGTTCCTTCTGCAAATTCTTCTAACTTTTCTTCTAATAAAGAAATAATGCGAGTTGTTTTTCTATCTACAGCATCGGCATTTATAACAGGACTATGATTTATTTTTAAAACTCCTTCTTCAAAAGTAATTGCACGTTCTAAATTGTGTTCTTCGTTTTCATTAATAATAACTACGTTTTTTAATCCGGCTTTTAAAAGTTCAACGCCCATTTCATCTACACAAATAGCTTTAAAAGCTTCTATTAATGGTAAAAAATATATTTTAGGAAACGTATCATTGTACAAGTGAGAGAAACGATCTTCCATTAAAGTGTTCCAAGAAATATCTAAAGGAACGGCAAAACCTGCTGCTTTATTAATTTCTGTTTCTAATGCCGGAAATAATTCTTTTTTAAAGGCTTGGATAATTCTTTTTTCTTTAAGTCCCATAATTTTTATTTTATAATTTATTAATTGTTTAAAATGATTTTTTTGTTTGTTTTATAATATTTGAAGTAATTTTTCTTCTAAAATATTCAATAAGTTTTCTGGTAAAGCTTTATCAATTGCAATTGATATTGTTAATACTCCAGATTGATTATCAACACCTAACTTATTTTCTTGTTGCAGTACAATTGTATCAATACCTTGCCATGCTTCTTTACCTAAAATATCTTTTGTTATTTCATCAACAGTACTTTTTAATGCGGTAAAAACATCTTTAATATTTAATCGATTGTTTAATTCTCCTAGCGGAAGTTTATCAACATTAAACTCTTTTATTTGATTTCCTAATAGGCTTTTTTCACTATGCAACCAGCGTTTTAATTGCAAGACTGTTAGGTTTTCATTTTCTGATGATATGGGCCTGCTAATAGCTCCTTTAGATAATTCAACAACCATTTTTTTAGGTTGTTTTACTATAATAGACACAATACTGTGCGTATTAAAAAAGAGTACATCTTCATTCTGAGAAAGCATACAAACCGATTTATTGTGGTTATGATCTTCCTTTAAATCTAGAATTACACCTTCTAGATACGTTCCATTATTTAAAGAAATAGCAATTAAAACAGCTTCTTTTTTCTTAAAAATAGATCGTAAGATTTCCTCTGGCGTTTGGGCTACAAACGCTTTATAGTATGATGTTTTTTCCATGATGTAAATTAGATATTATGAGTGTTCTATAAGAAATTGGTAGTCTTCTGGTAATTGGTCTATGAGATACAGAAAAATTCCGTCTCTAGAAGTTGTTTTGTAATCGTAATAGGTTAAGGTTTCCTTCTCTAAATTAGGGTAACTCATTTTCACGACATACATACCAACACCTTCTGTTAAATTCTTGTTTTTTTCGGGGCTTTTTAATGGCTCGTGTTTTTCGAAAGCGATGTAAAATGAATTTAAATCTTTTTGATTGACCCAAATGTTACTCAAATACACAGGAGAATTTGGTTTAGAAAATTCTTGTTCTACAATATGGTTTATATGTACTGCTTTTATAGACCCGTAATTATTAGCAACAATAGCGTGCTGTTTGTATCTATAAGATTCGTTGCTATCATTAAATGTATTGGGCTTAACAATCAACTCATAAAAACCTTTTGCTTCTTCTTTAATTTTAAATTCTACATGCGCTTCTCTTGTCCAGGTATTTGGATATTTATCTAAAACGCTAACTATTTTATTTGAAAAATATTGAAACTTATTAAATGTAGGTTCAGATTCTAAACCAATACTAATTGTATGATTAAATACATTAACATCCATATTTAAAACAGCCTTATCTAATGCTTGGTACAACGCTTCTCTTAATAAAATTTCTTGTTTTTGATAATGAGTTAAGGCCTCTATACTTCTATCTTCTGTATAATGAAACGGAACATAAAGTGCATTGTCTTTTGCATTCCATTCAAAATTTATAACAATGTTACGGTTTTCTTTAAGTGCTAATTCTACCCAAAACAAATTAGGATTCATGTTTGCTGCATTAAAGTTTCTTTTAAAAGTTAAAATCTCATATTTGTTATGATGATGCTCTTTTAAGTAGGCTACAAACCCTTTTTTAGCTTTCATATTAGAAACGCCACAACCAACCAGCAAGAATAGAATTCCGATTAAAATACTATAAAAAATAAATTTATACATACCAATATTATTTACCAATTACACAAAGCCTTAGCCTTTGCTTATAAATTATTTTCTAATAAATTAACCAATACTTTCGTCCTGCTATCAACATCATCTGCATTTAAAATAGGACTATGGTCTACAGTTAAAACTCCATTAGAAAATGCATACGCATTCGTAGGGTTGTGGTGGTCTTTGGTATTTAATATGTGTATTTCTTTTAAGCTTTCTGCTAAAGCTTCTTTCCCCATTTTATCTGCTGCAATAGACTTAAAAGCGGCTACAAGTGGTAAAAAATATATTTTAGGGTACGAATCGTTGTATAAGTGTAAAAAACGATCTTCAAATAAAGTGCTCCATTCAATGTTTAAAGGTACATCAAAACCTGCAGCTGCTATTATTTGTGCTTTTAATTCTAGAAATTGTGCTTCTTGAAATGTTTTTGTAAATCTGTTTTCTTTTAATCCCATGATATTTTAATTTAAAGGTTATTTCTTTGTATACCTCAAAACTAAGACTTGATTAGGATGTTTTTAAAACCGTTTTACATTTGATCTTTTTCGTTTTATATTCGCATTTATAAGCTATCTAAAACCTGTTTTAAATACGATTTTTTACGTGTAGCAACAGGTATTATTTCTTGGTTTGTTAAGTGAACCGTATTGTTAGCATTCACCTTTTTTATGTATTTTATATTTACTAAATGAGATTGATGCACGCGTACAAAGGTGTGTTCACTTAAAATGTTCTCGTAGTATTTTAAATTACGAGCACTCATTATTTTTTTATCAACTGTATGAAAAACAGTATACGCTCCGTCTGATTGGCAACGTACAATATCTTTTGTTTGCAAAAAATACTGAGCATCCGCAGTTTTAATTAACAAGGTTTTGTCAATTTCTTTTTTATTAATTTCAGAAACCTTGTCTAAAGCATTTTTATAAACTTGTTCTTTTTTATAGCCAATTCTAAAGCGATCTATACATTCTGATAATTCTTCTGAATCTATCGGCTTTAATAAATAATCTATCGTATCAAACTTTATGGCTTTAATAGCAAACTCATCATACGCAGTGGTAAAAATTATTTTAAAAGTAATGCTATCTAAAGCTTCTAAAATCTGAAATGCATTACCGCCAATTAATTCTATATCTAAAAAAACTAAATCTATCGTTTCCTTTTTTAGAAACGAAATAGCATCTGTAACAGTATCTATTTTTGCAATAACCTCAATATCTTTCTGAGTATATTTTATCAGTTTATCTAATGTATTTAAAGCATTAAACTCGTCTTCTATTATTACTGCTTTTATCATTATAGTTTTAATTTAAAAAATACTTTTGTTCCAGAAGGCTTGTTGTTTTTATCAAATAAATCTTGAAGAATAAAGGATTTCTCTTCTCCTTTTTTTCGCATTTTTAAACGTTCTTTAAAAATAGCTGTAGCGTGTAAATCTTCCGTTAATTCTTCTTGCTTAGCTTTAGATGATCTACCTACTCCATTATCTAAAATAACAAACAACAATTCTTCCGCTTCCTTTTCTATTTTCAATAGAAGCTTCCCTCCTTTTTTCTTCTCTTTTAATCCATATTCTATGGCATTTTCTAAAAAAGGTTGCAACAACATTGGTGGCACTTGTATTTTAGTCGCATCAATAGCATTATCAACCTCAACAGCATACGTAAAAACATTATTAAAACGTAATTGTTGTGTTTCTATATAATTAGAAATCATGGCAATCTCTTTATCTAAAGAAATAGCTTCTTTTCTAACATAATCGAAATTTTGCCGAATCAGCTTAGAAAATTTTGCAATATAATTAGATGATTTTATCGGGTTTCCTTCTAAAGTGATATTCTGAATCGCAGCCAAGGTGTTAAAGATAAAATGAGGATTCATTTGTATGCGTAATAAACGTTGTTCTAATTTAGATGCCTTATTAGCTGCTCTTAGTTTTGTATTGTAAATATAAAAAGCAGTAGCAATAGCTAACAAGATAAACAACAATATGGTACTTATTAAAAGCCAATGGTTTCTACTATTAATTTCTTTTTGATGATTAATTTCTGTTTCCTTTTGTTTTACCTTATAAGTAACATTTGCAAAATTTAAAAGCCTGTTTTGTTCTAATCTACTTACGTTTAATTGCAAACTATCTCTTACTATTTGGTTGTCTAACGCTTTTACATAATCTGCAGACATAATTGCTATTGCAATAAGTTTTTCTCTTACCTCTATTTCATCCTTAGCATTATTATTAGAAACATAAATATTTAATGCTTTCTTATAATTAATTGCTGCGGAGTCATTTTTGGATTGTAATAAAAACAGGTTACCCAAACCTTTATAAGGTGCAGCATTTATATCTTTTATATTGTTATTTAAAGTAGCCGCTCCTCTTAGAAATTTTTCGGCCCTTTGGTATTTGCCAGCTTCTATGTAAGTATACCCTATATTATTTAAAACACTTGCTAATATTTTTGGGTTTCCTGTAGCATGACTTAACTGCATTGCTTCAGAATAACTTTTTAAAGCTTTGTTGTATTCTTTTAGCTGTAAGTAAACACTGGCTTTGTTATTTTTTATCGATATAATAGAAGCCGTATCAATTCCTTTAGCAAACAAACTATCGGTTACTTTTATATAAGACAGTGCTTTGTTGTAATCTTTTAATTTAAAATGAAGATTAAATAACTGATTATACGCTTTACCTTCTATACGTTTGTCCTTTATTAATTGTGCCAAATGCAATGCTTTAAGCGCATAAACTTGCGATGTTTCTACATCTCCAATATGTAGTGATGCACCACTTAATGTAATTAAACATCGCCCCTGATTGTAGGTGTCGTTTAATTCTATAAATAATTGATATGCTTTTAAATGCGCATTTAATGCTGCTTGATATTTAAGATTTAAATACAAAACCTCTCCTTTTTTAAACAATAACATGGCCTGCTCTAAAGAAGTTAAATCTTTATAATTTTGCAATAAACCATCTAATTCTAAAAGGGTTTGTTCTGGTTGTGTTTGGGTAATACTATCTAACCTACCTAGTTTTTTTTCTATATCTAGACCAATAGTATCTTGTTTAGAGCAAGAAAAAAGCAATACTAAAAAAGAAATAACGATACTTAATTGCCTTAGCCATTTGTATTTTAAAATCATAGAAGTAAAACTGAGTATAATTTGAATAAGCTAAAATACATAATCATCAATCTCTAATAAAAGAATTTACTTTTATTTTTATACAAGTAAAAAAAACATAAAGCCTAAATTTTGAAGAAGAAAACACAAAAAATCTTTATTATTGATAAATCACCTTAATTTAAAGAGACAATTATATATTCGCCTTATTTTATATTCAATAATTCAATTCTAAAGTATGAAAACGCAAATAAAAGTAATTGAAGTCGATAAAATTCTGACAATCATCCCTCTTTTAACAAAATTAAACTCAAAAACACCTTTAGCAATATTAAAAGAAAGAGTTGTAGAAATAGCAAAAACAGAAAATTACGAGTGTATCGGTTTATATATTGATGATAATCTAGTAGGAATTTCTGGTCTTTGGTATTCAACAAGACATTATATTGGTAAAACCGTAGAGCCAGATCATGTAATTATAGACGATGCAATAAGAGGACAAGGACTTGGAAAACAATTCTTTAATTGGATAGACAATCATGTTAAAAATAAAGGTTGCGAAGCCATAGAATTAAATGCCTATGTAAACAACCCACAATCTCATAAATTCTATTATAATGAAGGGTACAATATCTACGGTTTTCACTTTTTGAAGGTTTTACGTGATGACAAAAAATTTTATTAATTTTTTTTAAAAAAAAGTTGCAGAACTCAATAAACGTTGTATATTTGCAACCGCTTACCAATATATGCGAAAGTAGCTCAGTTGGTAGAGCGTCAGCCTTCCAAGCTGAATGTCGCCAGTTCGAACCTGGTCTTTCGCTCAAAACCTTATTAGAAATAATAAGGTTTTTTTTATGCCCAAAATTTAAAAAAAGTTATGGAATATCTATAGCAACTTTAAGGATCAAGTCAAAAAGTTGTGGGATTTAAGAATTACGCAAAAATAGTAGTAAGTCTATATAAGAAAAAATCCACATTTCTGACGCCTCTAAACTGTGCTCTAAAGGCTTTAATTTTAGCATTGAATGATTCTGCTGATGCATTCGTACTTCGATTATCAAAATAGTTTAAGATGTTTTTATAATGTATCGACATCGTTCTAGCTATAGTGTTGAAGCTTTTAAAGTGTGCCTGTCTTACTTTTTCATCCCATTTAGCAAGTCTTATAAGTGCTGATGTTTTGTCTGTAGTGTTATTGAATATCCAAGATAGATTTTGACATAACTTGTATGCTTTCTCTATATCCGGATATTTTTCAAACAGTATTTCTGCTCTTATGGCTTGATTTTTAGTCCATTTACTACTTGATTTATATAATAGATATCTGCTTCTAGCTAATAGTTGTTTGAGAGTATCTCCATTAGGTAATAGTTTTGGGGTATTTTAAAGATTTATTTCTGGTGTTTTCAATGGCATCATTCTCAGCATCAATCGCTTCCCATCTATGTTTAATTCTTATTTCTTGCAGTGCATCTAATGCTAATTTTTGCACGTGAAAACGATCTATTACTAAGGCAGCGTTTGGAAAGGATTTCTTGACTATAAGCCCCATATTTCCCGCCATATCCAAGGTTACTTCCCTGACTTTCTTCCTGTGTTTTAAAGGAATTTTATGACAACTTCAGCTTTAGTTCCTTTGATCATGGCTACTATTGCGCCTTTCTTTCCTTTAGCTAATTTATTTGTTATTATGGTATATAAATCACCGTTAGAAAAGGCAGTTTCATCAAGTGATAAGTGAGTCCCTAAATTCTTTGCAAACAATAACTAGTCTGTTGCGTGCTTCTGTTGATCCCAAGCTTTAAAATCACTTAAATAATCCTTATACTGTCTTTGTAAACTTCTGGGATTTACCCCGTAGAAATTAGCTACAGTACTTGTGCTAGTGGCGTTATTACTGACTGATATCTTTTAAAAAAAGCAGCAAATTCACTAGTTATTCTAGTGCCTTTTGCTACTAATTGCCAATCTCTTGTAACTACTTTTTTAGAATTTTCCTCAACCCAACGTCGTCTAATAACATGTAGAAAAACGTTTTTACCTCGAATTGGAAAATCTTGAATAGTAGCTTCAGGAAAAAAACCTTTAGAATTTAATTTAAGTGCTTTGAATTCTTCAGGAATCGTATTTAATTCTGTGAAATGGAAATGAAGTTCTCCATTTTTAACTTCGTGCTTAGTTAGTTTAAAATAGTCAACAAGAATTTCTGGTAATAATAGTTTTGTTAGTTCAATTGAAGTATCCAAAATAGAGGTTTATTAGAAAGCAAAGTTCATGCTTTTTAATTTACTCCACAACTTTTTGTGTTGATCCAACTTTAATCTAAACGCTGCAATTTATAGTGTGCCTAAAAAAATAAAACTCCCCTACTCTCATAGTATTAAAACTTCTTAATTTAAAGTTCATTAAATCACTTTATATAAAAACACATATATCTATTTATACTTTTATGTTTTTATACATTTATATTCTTATATATTTATATAAATATGGATTCCCATAATTATATCTCAATTGATTTTGGTACTTTTAATGATTACAAAAAAAGAGGCTATTTAAATGAACAAAACAAATACCAGAAAAGCATTAAATCCTGCATATAGAAAACACAAACCTTTAAGAAAAGACGTTACAAACTTTATAGTACAATTACAAGATTGTATTAATGCTGTAAAATTAAGTGACGATAATGGAGAAAGTGAGGAACATATTAAATCTCATTTTACAACTTTTTTTAATACTACTTTTTACACTAATAATTACATCAACACTAAAGACAGAATAGATTTAGCAATTTATTTAGAAGATAAACCAACATCTGATATAGGTGTAATTATAGAAGCAAAAAAACCAAGTAACAAAGCCGAGTTTTTAAGAGAAGATAATCTTAATAGAAAAGCATTACAAGAGTTATTATTGTATTATTTAAGAGAAAGATTAGATAATAACAACAATAATATAAAACACCTAATTGCTACAAATGGTTATGAATGGTATTTGTTTAAAAGTGAAGATTTTTACAATTACTTCTTTAAAAATAAAGCCTTAATAAAAGAATATAAAGATTTTAGAGATGGTTTAAAAGACACTACTAAAAACGAATTATTCTACAATGAAATAGCTAAAAAATACATTGCAGAAATAGAGCAAGATTTGCCTTTTGTTCATTTAGATTTTACCAAGACCAATTTATCTAAACTAAAAGATGGCAACCTAAACACATTATATAAAATATTTTCTGATGTACATATTCTAGGGCATCCTTTTGGTAATGACAGTAACCAATTAAACAAAACATTCTATAATGAGTTATTGCACATTATTGGTTTAGAAGAAGTAAAAGACAAAGGGAAAAAGATAATAAACAGAAAAGAAGTTAAAGACAGAGATTACGCTTCTTTATTAGAAAACACAATATTTCATTTAGAAGATAGAGATTACTTATCTAATATAAAAAGTATTCCTAATGGTGTAGACAAGCCTTTTAATGCAGGTTTAGAATTATGCTTAACGTGGGTAAATAGAATTTTATTCTTAAAATTATTAGAATCTCAATTATTAACCTATCATCAAAACGATGAAAAGTATAAATTCTTAAACGCAAAATTTATAAATGGTTTTGATGATTTAAATGATTTATTCTTTTCTGCATTAGCAAAACAAGAAGACCAAAGACACCCAAAATATAAAGACAAGTATAAAGATATACCTTACTTAAATAGTTCTTTATTTGAGCGCAATACATTAGAAGAGGAAGCTTTTGAAATATCTGCTTTAAATAATGATGAAATAGCAATTTATAGCGGTACTGTTTTAAAAGATGCTAACGGTAAAAAGCAAAAAGGAAAACTTACCACATTAGAATACCTCTTTAAGTTCTTAGATGCCTATAATTTTGCTACAGATGGTACAGAAGGTATAGAAGATGAAAAAGAAACCAAATCTTTAATTAACGCTTCTGTACTCGGTTTAATTTTCGAGAAGATAAACGGTTACAAAGAAGGTTCATTTTATACACCTGCATATATAACAATGTATATGTGTAGAGAAACGATAAGAAGAACTGTAATTCAAAAATTTAAAGAACAAGAAGAAACCACAATAGAAACATTTGAAGATTTGCAATCTTATTGTAGTAGATTATTTAAAGTTGATGATTTACAGAGATTAAACAACATTGTAAATAGTATTAAAATTTGTGACCCAGCAGTAGGTTCTGGACACTTTTTAGTAAGCGCCTTAAATGAGTTAATTGTTATAAAAAACGAATTAAAAATTTTAACGGATGCCAAAGGAATGCCTTTGCGTTGCGATATAGAGATTGTAAATGATGAATTATATGTAATTGATGATAAAGGTGCATTATTTGAATACAACCCTACAGATAAAGAAAGTGCAAGAGTGCAACATACTTTATTTCACGAGAAACAAACCCTTATAGAAAACTGTTTATTTGGTGTAGATATCAACCCAAATTCTGTAAAGATATGTAGGCTTCGTTTATGGATAGAACTGCTTAAAAACGCATACTACACGCCTAAAAACAGACTACAAACACTACCAAATATTGATATTAATATTAAATGTGGTAACTCTTTAATTAGCCGATTTAAATTAGATGACGATTTAAAAGAAGCTTTTAAAAATAAAGACCTTAATTATACTTTTACAGATTATAAAAATGCTGTAACTGAGTATAAAGAAACCAATAGCAAAGAGCGTAAAAGAGAGGTATTAAAAATAATTAATGAAGTTAAAAATAACTTTAAAAGTACTTTAGATAAATCCTTTTTAGTGAATTTTGAAAAAGCACAAGGGAAATTAATAAACGAACAAGAAAGACAAAACAATTTAAAAACTTTTGGTGAAAAGATTAAAAAAACAGAAAAAGACGAGCTTAAAAAATTAAAAATCAAAGCAGAAAAAGCTTATTTAGAAAAAGAAGAAATAGTAAACAACGCTATTTATCATAATGCTTTTGAATGGCGCTTTGAGTTTCCAGAGGTTTTAAGTGATGAGGGTGCGTATGTTGGTTTTGATACTATTATTGGAAATCCGCCATATTTAGATATGAGAGAAATTTCAAAAAAACAGGTTGAATATCTGAAATTAAACTTCAAAACTGCTTCTAATAGAGTAAACTTATTTTCATTGTTTATTGAAAAATTCTATAATATATCAAATCAAAAAGCTAAATCTAGTTTTATAGTCCCTAGAAACTTGATACGCTCAAATGAGTATTTATTGATTAGAGAATTTATATTAAATAAAACGTCGATTAAAGAATTATTAAGTTTTAAACTTGGAGTATTTGAAGATGTAACAAGTGAAGTTGTTATCTTAATTTTAGATAAGGTTATCTCAGATATTAATGATATTGAAATTTATAATTTTGTAAAGTATATAGATAAAAATGTAAAACCTAAATCAATTAAGCAGTCTGTTTTTAAAGAAAGTATAGGTAAAAGGTTTAATATCTATTTAAATGAAAATAAAATTTCATTATTGAAAAAGATTAAAAATCAATGTATTAACTTAGGTTCAATTTCAGAAACTCTTCAAGGCATAATAGCCGGTAATGAGAAAAAATTTATTTCAAAGGAGAAAAAAAATGAAATTTATAAACCTATTTTAAGAGGTAAAAATATAGATAAATATTACACTCCAAAAAGCGCTATTGAATATATTGAATATATTGATGGAACTAAACATTTAACTCGAAGTAGAAAAAGAGAGAATTTTGAAGTAGAAGAAAAGATTATTACGCAACATATTTCTGGCAAAATAAAAGGGACTATCGATTATTCTGGTTTTTATTATATGCAAACTATAAATGGTACAATAATTAATAATAATAAATATAAGATTGAATATATATTATCATTAATGAATTCTAAACTAATGGATTTTTATTATGATAATACCTTCAATTTGGGTGCAGAATTCACTACTGCCGTAGCTATTCACAATATTGATTTACTTCCTATTAAGGATTCAGTAAATGAATCACAAGATAAATTAGCTTTTTTAGTAAACGAAATATTGTCCCTTAAAAAAGAAAATCCAGAAGCAGACACCAGTAGTTTAGAAAAAGAAATAGATCAAATGGTTTATAAATTATATGGTTTAACAGAAGAAGAAATTGCAATTGTAGAAAATTCTTAATTATAGAAAAATTTAGGGAGATTCGTGAATACCAAAACAATAAAAATGAATGAACAAATAGATGCTATGGTCTATGAGTTGTATGGTTTAACTGATGATGAAATCTTAATCGTTGAAAACGCTTAAGAATCACGAACTCCAAAAAAATAAAAAAGTTGTGAGCTAAATTAAGATTGTAGTGAATTCTTAATGTTATTACCATAATGTCTGTCATTGAGAGGCACGAAGCAATCTCTTAAAAATTGAAAAAGAAAATATATGGCTAATAAAGCAACTACAATAAATGAACAAGTAGAAAAACTTAAATATAGAGGTTTGGTATTTGATTCTGGTATAGAAAAAGTAAAAGAAGTGCTTTTAGATATTGGTTATTATAGATTAGGTTTTTATTGGAGTCCTTTAGAAATTGATAAAGACCATAATTTTAAACCAGGTACTAAATTCTCAGATGTTTTAGCTTTATATTATTTAGATGTAGACCTTAAAAATATATTAGTAAGAATCTTAAATAGAATTGAAATTAACTTTAAAACACAATTAATTTATTTTGCATCAAACCAATATCATAAAGATTCTATTTGGTTTACAAATAATAAAATTGTTAAAAACAGTTTTGTAGAAGGTTTTTATAATTTTTATAACAAGAATATTAAAACCATTTAGAGGTCAGTAGTTAGTTACATATAATTTTGTGCTGCTCTACTTTATCCTTTTGAACCATTTTTGTTATTAAGTTATTGAATATTGTTGCTTTACTTTGTGATCGATTAATTCTAAAACAAAATTCATTAAAATATCTATTTAGATTAAAGTCACTTACCCAAGAATACGTTGTTCTTATCCAAGATTTCACTTGATGAATCATTGTATGAAGTGCTTTAAAATTCATACCTCCATTACTTTCTATTTGAGTAATATTATAAGCTTTCGCAATAGGTCTGTAACCTCTCCATTTGTCGGTTATCACTTTAGCTTCTCGACTGATATGATTCACAAAAATATATTGCAAAGAACTAGCTGAAAAATCTTCGATTCTCATGGCATACATTCTTTTAACTTTTCCATCTTCAGTTAGTTCAACAGCAGTTATAGCTTTCTTTTTCTTAGCATTATAACTTCTTCCTACTTTATCTTTTTCTCGTCCACCCAAAACAAATTCATCCACATGAACAATACCGGTCATAGGACTATTTCCACTACTTTCCATTGCTTCTCTAATTTTGAGCATAAATAAACGGGCTGTCTTTTCTGTTACGCTAAAACGAACTGCAACATAACTAGCAGAAAGGCTTTTAGTACTTGTACTCATTTCAAAAACAATAAAAAAAGCTTTTCTAACACCAAACTTTACCTTGTGAAAAAGTGTGTTTGAGGTAGATGATTCTTGATGAGAGCAAATATTACATGTCCGTGAAAAATCTTTTCTTATTTGAGCCTTTTTATGTCCACATTTAACACATTGAAATCCATCTTTCCACTTAATATCTGCCAAGTATTTCTTGCAATCTTCATCCGTTTTAAACCGATCAGCAAACTCTAGAAGGTTTTGTCCTTTAAATATATTCATAATATTACTGTATTTGTTGTTTTTAAAGATATGAATTTAAATACTGACCTCTAAAACCATTAATAATAAACCAATACAGAAGCATCATTTAAAATATAGAAATCATAAGTACGCACCTGCTTGGAAAACTATAGAATTTATGTCTTTAGGAAGCACAATTAATTTATATGATGCATTATTGAATGAATCTTTAAAAAGAACAATAGCAAAACAATACGATGTTTTAAGTTTACAAAATTTTAAAAACTATTTAAAAACGATTAGATATATTAGAAATATTTGTACTCACAGTGATTTGTTGTTTGATGCAAATACTAATTTTACAATATTTAGTTCGCCACAAATACCAATAGAGAATGATAAAACACACTCTTTAGATACGTCTATTAGAGTAATTCTTTATTTTTTAAGTCAAATTTCTGAAAAGAGGTATATAGAATATAAAGACGCTATTAATGAACTTTTTAAAGTAAATTCTAATAATGAGGTTTTAAAAACTATAATCAATAATAAAATTGGCTATAATAAATCATATTAAGGTTACTTTGTATAAGTTGTTTTTATATCATACCTTGCATTAGTGCCCAACCAAACGTAAGCTCTTGGCGATGCACTTTAAAATATTGAAATATAAACCCAGTCGTTCGCACTGGGTTTTTTTATTTAGAATAATTAACTTTATTTTTGTAACGATAAATAGAAATAAACGTCTAATATGTAAGTAAGTTACATCGTTAAGTATAACATTTACAATACAATAAATGATACACATAGTTACTTTAGATAAAGTAATTACATATTTTTAAACAGTAATTAAAGACTATTTTTAAATACCATAAACCATTGGCTAAAAAAATAAACATATCTAATACGTTTCCAAAACAAGCATTTTGGGATATGGATACTAATAAATTATCTGTTCAAAAAGATAAGGCTATTATTATCCCTAGAGTATTAATGACTACAAATGAAGATACTTTTTCTAAAGATATTGAACTTGTAGAAAGTGTTTATAATACCAATGAAATTTACACTACTTTAAAAAACACAAAAGAACGTATTAGTAATAATGTTTGTAGATTAGTTTCTAAACGTTATAACAAACCTGCTTTTTCACGCTATGATTTTAGTTAAATGAGGGATAAACACAAAAAGTTGTGAAGTAGCATAAAAAACAAGAGCTTTTTTTTTAAACTCTTACTATTTTGGATACCTCAATTGCTATTGCTAAATTATTATTACCAGAAGTACTAGGGATAAAGGTCAAAACTTCCATAAATTGAACTAAAAAGAAGATAAACAAAACGCTATACAATACCTATAAAATTAAAAACCTCGTAATCAAAAGATTACGAGGTTTTCTGCGGAGAAAGAGGGATTCGAACCCCCGGACCTGTTACAGTCAATAGTTTTCAAGACTACCGCATTCGACCGCTCTGCCATTTCTCCAGTGTGTGTCTCATCAGCTATTCGCTGAATGCGGCTGCAAATATAGAAAGGTTTTTTAGTTTATAAAAACAAAAAGTACTTTTTTTTTATTTTTTTTTTGAGTATCATTCATAACAAATCATATCACACTATAAATCAAGGATTCTAGCTATTATTTTTTTTTTAGAAATCGGTACAAAATTGTTTTTATCTAGAGTTCTTGTATACTAGTTTCTTATATTTGCCTTCATTATTCTAATTATATAATTATGTCATTTAATTCCTTTGGAAATTTATTAAAAGTAACAACGTACGGAGAATCTCATGGAACCGCTATTGGTGGTGTTATAGATGGTTTTCCTGCAGGGCTAGAACTAGACTTTGATGCTATTCAAAATGAGTTAAACAGACGTAAACCTGGGCAATCTAAAATTGTTACCCAACGTAAAGAACCAGACACTGTTGAGTTTCTTTCTGGTATTTTTGAAGGAAAAACAACAGGAACTTCTATTGGTTTTATTATTAAAAACACCAATCAGAAATCTAAAGACTACAATCACAATACAAATGTATACAGACCTTCTCATGCAGATTATACGTACGATAAGAAGTTTGGAAACAGAGATTATAGAGGTGGTGGAAGAAGTTCTGCTCGTGAAACTGCCAACTGGGTAGTTGCTGGTGCTTTGGCTAAACAGCTAATTGCAAGCATGAAAATTAATGCTTTTACATCTTCTGTTGGAGATATTTTTATAGACAAACCGTATCAAGATTTAGACTTTTCTAAAACAGAAAGTAATATTGTTCGTTGTCCGGATGAAGCTTCTGCAGAAAAAATGATAACAAGAATACAAGAAATAAGAAAAGCAGGTGATACCATTGGTGGAACCGTTACTTGTGTTGCTCAAAATGTACCTGTTGGCTTAGGAGAACCTATATTTCAGAAGCTACATGCACAATTAGGTAGTGCCATGTTATCTATAAATGCTGTAAAAGGTTTTGAATTTGGAAGTGGTTTTTGTGGTGCAAAAATGAAAGGATCTGAACATAACGACATTTTTAATGCAGATGGTTCTACACAATCAAACTTATCTGGAGGAATACAAGGTGGAATAAGCAATGGTATGGACATCTATTTTAGAGTTGCATTTAAACCTGTTGCAACAATTATGAGTTCGCAACAAACTATTAACTCGGAATATGAAGTTACAGAAATTACAGGTAAAGGACGTCATGATCCTTGTGTTGTACCAAGAGCTGTACCAATTGTAGAAGCAATGACTGCTTTAGTTTTAGCAGACTTTTGGTTATTAAATAAAAGTAGACAGCTTTAATTTAAATACCATCTAAAACATTAAAATTAATTATATAACTTATAAATTCGCTTATCTTTAACAGAAATTATATTATTTCTGTGGATATAAACAGGTTGTATTTTATTGATATTGTTAGAGCTTTTGCAATCTTAATGATGCTTCAAGGGCATTTTATAGATACGCTATTGGCAGTTTCTTATAGAGATTTAAACGATCCAGCTTTTATTATTTGGTCTTATTTTAGAGGTATAACAGCTCCTACATTTTTTACTATTTCTGGTTTAATTTTTACGTATCTTTTATTAAAAGCAAAAGAGAAAGGATTAGAAAAACAAAGAATGATAAAAGGGATCACAAGAGGTTTCTTTTTAATTGGTCTTGGTTATTTGTTAAGGGTTCCTATATTGGGTTGGTTGGCAGCAAAATTTAATACTTACTTTTTAGTAATTGATGTACTACAGATAATAGGTTTAAGCCTAATATTAATTATTTGTTTATATTTTATTTGCAACAAAAAAACGATTCTTTTCTCTATAATCACATTAACCTTTGGTGTTGGTATATTTATAACAGAACCCTTATATAGAACCTTAAATGCAACATCAATCCCACTCTTTTTAAACAATTACATTTCTAAAAGTAACGGATCTATATTTACAATTATTCCTTGGTCTGGTTATGTTTTCTTTGGTGCATTTTTAGCAACAATTTTTCATAAAAATTTATTGAAAAAAAGTTTTAAGAAAATAATCATAACTTCTTTTATCACTTTTGGAATCATTTTAATTTTGTGCTCTTCAAATATACTCGTTTTTTTTTCAAAATTATTAAACTCTCAACTGTTAATGGATTCGGCTAGCTATAATTACCTCTTTACAAGGTTTGGAAATGTGTTATTAATTTTCGCCTTTTTTTATAGCTTCGAAAAATATTTAAAAACCCCTTTAATTTTAAAGATAGGACAAAAAACACTTTCTATTTATGTAATTCATTTTATTATAATTTACGGAAGCTTTACCGGTTATGGCTTAAAAAATATCATTGGTAAGAACTTAACACCTACAGAAGCAATCTTTGGGGCTATCTTATTCTTAGTCTCAGTTTGTATATTATCTTTTTATTATGCCAAAACAAATACTTTTTTATACCTAAATTTAAGGAAGATTATAAATAAAGTAAAAACATAATCTAAAATGAAAACTAGCTTCTCTCTTTTTTTTATAATATTCTTTCTAAATACTTTTTCACAAGAAAGATATTTAGAAAAAAACACTAAATTTTCTAAGAGAACCTATACGTATCAGAGGATAAAAAAAGAGAAAAATATAAAGTTAGATTTTTATAAACCTAAAAAAATAAAAGGTAAAGTTCCTTTGTTGATTTATGTTCATGGTGGTGGTTTTTCTGGAGGTGATAGAAAAGATAAAGTTTCTACTGATTTTGCCAAAGAAATGGCCCAATATGGGTACGCTGTTGCATCGATATCTTATCGATTAACCATGAAAGGCACAGGTTTTGGGTGTACAACAAAAGCAGCATTAAAAGTAGCTGCTTTTAACGATACATCTAAAGATATTAGTTATGCTGTAAACTATTTTTTAAGACATCAAAACAAGTTTAAAATAGACCCTAACAAAATAATATTAGTAGGTTCTAGTGCAGGCGCAGAAGCCGTTTTAAATTTAGCCTATGTTTATAATAATAAAATATTAAATCGCAATTTTAAATTTGCCGGTATTATAGCTATGGCAGGCGCAATAACTTCTACTAACAACATCACCAAAGAAACAGCAATTCCTACGCAATTGTTTCATGGAATACAAGATAGATTAGTACCATACAACATAGCCCCACATCATTTCTGCACGTTAGAGTCT
The DNA here is from genome assembly GCF_009796785.1 of Polaribacter sp. L3A8. Classification (NCBI taxonomy): domain Bacteria; kingdom Pseudomonadati; phylum Bacteroidota; class Flavobacteriia; order Flavobacteriales; family Flavobacteriaceae; genus Polaribacter; species Polaribacter sp. L3A8. Next base: position 4,048,974 of record NZ_CP047026.1, on the reverse strand, counting down.
GCTGGGTATTTAAAATTATTTGGATCTAAAGCGATTGCGAATAAACTAAAATCTATAAACAAACCGTATTATTTATACAGCGTACAAAACGGAAATCATAGTTGGAATTCAAGACCAATTTATCAATGTAAAAAAGAAATAATCGATTTTTTATATTATGATGTCTTAAAAAAGAAAAGTAGGCAAATAGAAACCATTATTTAGATTTTATTAGATCTAAAAAAACAAGTTTACAAACACCTTTAGATACCTCACATACCTAACTTTAAAAGTACCTAACAACACTTAGTTCTAAAGTATATAATACCTTTTTAGTAACTAATATAAATTGTTATATCGTTTTTTAACCTTTATTATATTACCCAAATAATTCATTCTAAACTAAAAACAAAAAAGACCGCTTTAAAAGCAGTCTTTAATATATTAAGCTTGACCTGTAGGTCCAAAATTCATTGGAATTGGAGGTTGTTCATAATCTTTAATTTCTCCATGGGCTTGTTCAAACTTTCTAACATTATCTGCTAAAGCTTGGGTTAACCTTTTTGCGTGCTGAGGAGTTAATATAATTCTCGATTTCACTTTGGCCTTTGGTACACCTGGCATAATATTAATAAAATCTACAATAAATTCTGACATAGAATGATTAATAATTGCCAAATTAGAATACGTTCCTTCCGCAATTTCTTGATCTAATTCTATATTTATTTGTCCGTCTTTGTTTTGATCTTCTTCCATTTTAATAAATTTGTCAGGTCGAGCGCAGTCGAAACCTAAATTATAAACCTCTCGACTGCGCTCGAGAAGAAATAAAAAAAAAAGTTGAATTGAATAGTGTAATAAGTTACAGCAAACAATTCAACTTTTAAAAAATTATAACGTTAAAAACGTTTATTTAGAAACTTTTTTCCATTTCGTCTTTAGAACCAACTAGAATTTTTTCATAAGATCTCATTCCTGTACCTGCTGGAATTCTCTTACCAACAATTACATTTTCTTTAAGACCTTCTAAAGTATCTATTTTACCACTTACAGCAGCTTCGTTTAATACTTTTGTAGTTTCCTGGAAGGAAGCTGCAGAAATAAACGATTTTGTTTGTAGTGATGCTCTTGTAATACCTTGTAATACTTGCTCTGCCGTTGCTGGTTTAGCATCTCTTGCTTCTACTAAGTTTTGATCATTTCTTCTTAATAAAGAATTTTCATCTCTTAATTGACGTGCAGAAATAATTTGACCTGCTACTAAGTTTTCAGAATCTCCAGCATCTTCAACAACTTTCATTCCGTAGATTGCATCGTTATCCTGAATAAAGTCAATTTTATGAATTAATTGATTCTCTAAGAATAATGTATCTCCAGAATCTATAATTTTAACTTTACGCATCATTTGACGTACAACAACTTCAAAATGTTTGTCGTTAATCTTCACACCCTGTAAACGATATACTTCTTGTATTTCATTTACTAAGTATTCTTGTACTGCAGATGGTCCTTGAATTCTTAAAATATCTGAAGGAGTTGTTGCTCCGTCTGATAATGGCATACCTGCTTTAATAAAGTCATTCTCTTGAACTAAGATCTGGTTAGAAAGCTTAACTAAATACTTACTAATATCTCCAGTTTTAGACTCAACAATAATTTCTCTATTTCCACGCTTAATTTTCCCGAAAGAAACAACACCGTCAATTTCTGAAACTACAGATGGGTTAGAAGGATTACGTGCTTCAAATAATTCTGTTACACGTGGTAAACCTCCTGTAATATCCCCTGCTTTACCAGATTTTCTAGGAATTTTAACTAATGTATGACCGGCATCAACTTTATCTCCATCAGTAACCATTAAGTGTGCACCTAAAGGTAAACTGTATGAACGTAATGCGTTACCATCATTATCTTCAATAATTAAAGAAGCAATTAGTTTTTTGTTCTTAGAATCGATCATTACAATCTCTTGGAAACCTGTTTGCTCATCAACTTCTACAGAGTAATTAATACCTTGTTGTAAGTTATCAAACTTCACTTTTCCACCGAATTCAGAAACAATTACACCATTAAATGGATCCCATTGAACAATTACTTCACCTTTTTTAATCGATTTACGTTCTTTATCAAAGATAATAGAACCGTAAGGTAAAATATTTGTACTCTGAGTAATTCCTGTTTTCTTATCAATAATTTTAATCTCTGCAGTTCTAGATATTACAATATCAATTGATTTACCATCATTGTCTTTTCCAACAACTGTACGTAAATCATCGATAACAACTTTACCTTCAAACTTAGCTATTAATTTATTCTCTTCAGAAATATTACCTGCAACCCCACCAACGTGGAAAGTACGTAATGTTAACTGTGTACCAGGCTCACCAATAGATTGTGCTGCAATAACACCAACTGCTTCACCAATTTGTACTTTACTAAGAGTAGATAAACTTTGTCCGTAACATTTTGCACAGATACCTCTAGTAGACTCACAAGTTAATGGAGATCTTACTTCTAATTTATCAATTCCAGATTTTTCTACAGCTTCAGCTAATTTAGAAGTAATTGCTTGATTTGCTTCTAATATAAGTTCTTCTGTTAATGGATGATAAACATCTTGTAAAGAAACACGCCCTTCAATTCTATCTGATAAAGATTCTACAATCTCATCATTTTTCTTTAATGGAGCAACTTCTAAACCTCTTAATGTACCACAATCTTCTTCGTTTACAATAACATCTTGAGAAACATCTACCAATCTACGTGTTAAGTAACCAGCATCTGCCGTTTTTAAAGCGGTATCTGCAAGTCCTTTACGCGCACCGTGAGTAGAGATAAAGTATTCAAGAATTGATAAACCTTCCTTAAAGTTAGAAAGAATCGGATTCTCAATAATTTCTCCACCACCTGCTGTAGATTTCTTAGGTTTTGCCATTAATCCACGCATACCTGTTAACTGACGAATTTGTTCTTTAGAACCCCTTGCACCAGAATCAAGCATCATGTATACTGAGTTGAAACCTTGTTGATCTTCACGTAAGTTTTTCATAGATAACTCAGTTAATCTGTTGTTGGTAGAACCCCAAACATCAATTACCTGATTGTAACGCTCTTTTTGCGTTAACATACCCATGTTATAGTTACCTACAATGATATCTACCTCTTTATTGGCTTCATCAATCATAGATTGTTTTTCTTTAGGAATAATGATATCCCCTAATGAGAATGATAAACCACCTTGGAAGGCAAATTTATATCCCATATTTTTTATCTGATCTAAGAAATCTCCTGTTGTAGGAATATCTGTAGCTTTTAAAATACCACCAATAATACCACGTAAATTTTTCTTAGTTAATACCTCATTAATATAACCAGCTTTGGCAGGAACAACTTCATTAAATAAAACTCTACCAACAGTAGTTTTTATAATTTTTCTAACTTGTTCTCCATTCTCGTCAACATCATAAGTTCTTACTTTTATTCCAGCATTTAAGTCTACCATTTCTTCGTTAAAAGCAATTGTTACTTCTTCTGGTGAATAAAAAGTTAATCCTTCTCCTTTAATTTTAACTTCTGGAGTAGAGATTCTTTCTTTAGTCATATAATATAAACCAAGTACCATATCCTGAGAAGGAACTGTTACTGGAGCACCATTTGCAGGATTTAAGATATTATGAGAAGCCAACATTAATAATTGTGCTTCTAAAATAGCTTCTGGTCCTAATGGTAAGTGAACCGCCATTTGATCCCCATCAAAATCGGCATTAAAGGCCGAACATGCAAGTGGATGTAATTGAATCGCTTTACCCTCAATTAATTTTGGTTGAAATGCTTGTATACCAAGTCTGTGTAAAGTAGGAGCCCTGTTTAATAAAATTGGATGTCCTTTAATTACATTTTCTAAAATATCCCAAACAACTGGTTCTTTTCTATCTATTATTTTCTTTGCAGATTTAACCGTTTTTACAATCCCTCTTTCAATTAATTTTCTAATTACAAAAGGCTTATAAAGTTCAGCTGCCATATCTTTAGGTATACCACATTCTGACAGTCTTAATTCTGGTCCAACAACAATTACAGAACGTGCAGAATAATCAACACGTTTTCCTAATAAATTCTGACGGAAACGTCCTTGTTTACCTTTTAATGAATCTGATAAAGATTTTAAAGGTCTGTTAGATTCTGTTTTTACTGCAGATGATTTACGAGTGTTGTCAAATAATGAATCTACAGATTCTTGCAACATACGTTTCTCATTACGTAAAATAACTTCAGGAGCTTTTATTTCTACCAATCTTTTTAAACGATTGTTTCTAATAATAACTCTTCTATATAAATCATTTAAATCTGAAGTAGCAAAACGTCCTCCATCTAAAGGAACTAAAGGTCTTAATTCTGGTGGAATTACCGGAATTGCTTTCATGATCATCCATTCTGGATGATTTTCTCTATTTTTTTGAGAATCTCTAAATGCTTCAACAACATTTAAACGCTTTAAAGCTTCAGTTTTACGTTGTTTAGACGTTTCTGTATTTGCTTTATGTCTTAATTCAAAAGACAACCCATCTAAATCGATACGTGCTAATAAATCAATTAAACATTCAGCACCCATTTTAGCGATAAACTTATTAGGGTCTGTATCGTCTAAGTATTGGTTATCTTGTGGTAACTCATCAGCAATATCTAAATATTCTTCTTCCGTTAAGAAATCCATTTTTTGTAATGGTTCTCCTTCCACATTTTTTGCAATACCTGGTTGAATTACTACATAACGTTCGTAGTAAATAATCATGTCTAACTTCTTAGATGGTAAACCTAAAAGGTATCCCATTTTGTTAGGCAATGATCTAAAGTACCAAATATGAGCAACAGGAACTACCAAGTTGATATGCCCTACTCTATCTCTACGTACTTTCTTTTCAGTTACTTCTACACCACATCTATCACAAACGATACCTTTGTAGCGAATTCTTTTGTACTTTCCACAAGCACATTCATAATCCTTTACAGGACCAAAAATACGCTCACAAAATAAACCATCTCTTTCTGGCTTATGTGTACGGTAATTTATAGTTTCTGGTTTTAAAACTTCACCCTTAGAAATTTCTAAAATAGCTTCTGGTGATGATAAACCAATTGAGATTTTGTTAAACTTTTTTACAGTGTATTTCTCTTGTTTTCTTGCCATGTCTTTAAAAAGTATTCAGTATTCAGTTGGCAGTATTCAGTAAACAGTATTCAGAAGCCGACTTGCCACTGAATACTGATGACTGTTTACTAAAATTATTCTTCTAATCTAACGTCTAAACCTAAACCTTTAAGTTCATGCATTAATACGTTAAACGACTCTGGTAAACCTGGTTCTGGCATAGCTTCACCTTTCACAATACTTTCGTATGTTTTAGCTCTACCCATTACATCATCAGATTTTACAGTTAAGATTTCTCTTAAGATACTTGAAGCTCCATAAGCCTCAAGTGCCCATACTTCCATCTCTCCAAAACGTTGCCCTCCAAATTGCGCTTTACCTCCTAAAGGTTGTTGCGTAATTAAAGAGTATGGTCCTATAGAACGAGCGTGCATCTTATCATCAATCATGTGACCTAACTTGATCATATAAATGATACCAACTGTTGCCGGTTGATCAAAACGTTTTCCTGTTCCACCATCATATAAATAAGTATGTCCAAATCTTGGTACACCTGCTGTATCTGTAATCTCATTGATTTGTTCTAAAGATGCACCATCAAAAATTGGTGTTGCATATTTAGTTCCTAATTTTTGACCTGCCCAACCAAGAACAGTTTCATAAATCTGACCAATGTTCATACGAGAAGGTACCCCTAATGGATTTAATACAATATCTACTGGAGTTCCGTCTTCTAAGAAAGGCATATCTTCTGCTCTTACAATACGAGCTACAATACCTTTATTACCGTGACGACCTGCCATTTTATCACCAACTTTTAATTTACGTTTCTTAGCAATGTAAACTTTGGCAAGTTTTAAAATACCTGCTGGTAATTCATCTCCTACAGAGATTGTAAATTTTTGACGACGTAAAGAACCTTGTAAATCGTTTACTTTAATTTTGTAATTGTGAACTAATTCACTTACCAAACTATTTAATTCTTTATCCGTTGTCCAAGAACCTGTTAAATGCACATAATCATCTACAGAATTTAACATTTTAAGTGTATATTTTTTACCTTTTGGTAAAACTTCTTCACCCAAATCATTATAAACTCCTTGCGAAGTTTTTCCGCTAATAAGCATAAACAATTTGTCTATTAAAACATCTTTTAAACCTTCGAACTTAGATACAAAAGATGCCTCTAACTTAGATACAGCTTCTTTATCTCTTAATCGCTTGTTTTTATCTTTAACAGCTCTTCTAAATAATTTCTTATCAATTACTACACCTCTTAATGATGGAGAAGCTTTTAATGATGCATCTTTTACATCACCGGCTTTATCACCAAAAATAGCACGTAATAATTTTTCTTCTGGAGTTGGATCAGACTCTCCCTTTGGTGTAATTTTACCAATTAAGATATCACCAGGATTTACCTCTGCTCCAATTCTAATCATTCCGTTTTCATCTAAATCTTTTGTAGCTTCTTCAGAAACGTTAGGGATATCATTAGTTAACTCTTCAGTTCCTAATTTTGTATCTCTTACGTCTAAAGAATACTCATCAATATGTATAGATGTAAATATATCTTCACGAACCACTTTTTCAGAAATTACAATTGCATCCTCAAAGTTATACCCTTTCCAAGGCATAAAGGCTACTTTCATATTTCTACCTAAAGCTAATTCTCCTTTTTGTGTTGCGTAACCTTCACAAAGAACTTGACCTTCTTCAACTCTATCTCCTGTTTCAACAATAGGTTTTAGGTTGATGTTTGTTCCTTGATTGGTTTTTCTAAATTTAATTAAGTTATAAGAAACTTCATCAGATTCAAAACTTACAAGTTTTTCTTCATCAGATCTATCATACTTAATTGTAATTCTGTTTGCATCTACATAAGTAACCTCACCTGCTCCTTCAGCATTGATTAAGATACGAGAATCTTTTGCAACTCTACGTTCTAAACCTGTACCTACAATTGGAGATTCTGGTCTTAATAATGGTACTGCCTGACGCATCATGTTAGATCCCATCAACGCTCTATTGGCATCATCATGTTCCAAGAAAGGAATTAAAGATGCAGAAATTGATGCAATCTGGTTAGGTGCAACATCCATATAATTAATCGCATCTGGACTAACTACAGGGAAATCTCCTCCTTCACGTGCAATAACTCTTTCTGCAATAAAAGTTCCATCTTCTTTTAATTCTAAGTTAGATTGAGCAAATTTCATTCCCTCTTCTTCCTCAGCACTTAAATAAGTTGGTTCTTCTTTTCCAACAACACCTTCAATAACTTTTCTATATGGAGTTTCTATAAACCCTAAGTTATTCACTTTTGCAAAAACAGAAAGTGAAGAAATTAAACCAATATTTGGTCCCTCTGGAGTTTCAATAGGACATAAACGACCATAATGAGTATAGTGAACATCACGCACCTCAAAACCAGCTCTTTCTCTAGATAAACCTCCAGGTCCAAGAGCAGATAATCTACGCTTGTGAGTAATCTCTGCTAATGGATTCGTTTGATCCATAAACTGAGATAATTGGTTGGTACCAAAGAATGAGTTAATTACAGATGATAATGTTTTTGCATTAATTAAATCGATAGGGGTAAACACCTCGTTATCACGTACATTCATACGCTCACGAATTGTTCTAGCCATACGAGCTAAACCAACACCAAACTGACCTGCTAATTGCTCACCAACAGTTCTTACACGTCTGTTAGATAAGTGATCAATATCATCTACCTCTGCTTTAGAGTTTATTAATTCAATAAGATATTTTATAATCGTTATAATATCTAATTTCGTTAATACTTTTTGATCTATAGGTTCATTTAACTGAAGTTTAGTATTCATTCTAAAACGACCAACTTCACCTAAATTATATCTTTGTTCAGAAAAGAATAACTTATCTATAATACCTCTTGCAGTCTCTTCATCTGGCGGTTCTGCATTACGTAATTGTCTATAAATATGTTCTACTGCTTCTTTTTCTGAATTGGTAGGATCTTTTTGTAGTGTATTGTGAATAATAGCATAATCTGCCATATCGTTATCTTCTTTATGAAGTAAAACGGTTTTAGCACCTGCATCAATTATTTCATCAATATGTTCTTTATCTAAAATGGTATCACGATCAAAAATAATTTCATTTCTTTCGATTGATACAACTTCACCAGTATCTTCATCTACAAAATCTTCATGCCAAGTTTTTAAAACTCTAGCTGCTAACTTGCGACCTAATACTTTTTTTAATCCAGCTTTAGATACCTTTACTTCTTCAGCAAGGTCAAAAATCTCTAAAATATCTTTATCTCTTTCAAAACCAATAGCTCTGAATAATGTTGTAACTGGTAATTTTTTCTTTCTATCAATATAAGCATACATTACTTGATTGATATCGGTAGCAAATTCTATCCAAGAACCTTTAAAAGGAATTACTCTTGCAGAATATAATTTTGTACCATTTGCATGGAAAGATTGTCCAAAGAATACACCAGGTGATCTGTGTAACTGAGAAACCACAACACGCTCTGCCCCATTAATTACAAAGGTACCTGAGTTTGTCATGTAAGGAATTGTACCAAGATAAACATCTTGTACAATTGTTTCGAAATCTTCATGTTCTGGGTCTGTACAGTACAATTTAAGACGTGCTTTTAAAGGCACACTGTGTGTAAGACCTCTTTCAATACATTCTTGTATTGAATATCTTGGCGGATCTACAAAGTAGTCTAAAAATTCTAATACAAATTGATTTCTTGTATCTGTAATTGGAAAGTTATCCATGAAGGTTTTGTACAAACCTTCTTCACCTCTTTCTTCTGCCTTTGTTTGAAGTTGGAAAAAATCTTGAAAAGATTTTACCTGAATATCCAAAAAGTCTGGATATTCCTTAATCATTTGAGAAGTAGCGAAGTTGATTCTTTCAGTAGTGTTTTTCGTTGCCAAAAGAGAGTATTTTTTTGATTAAAATCTAAATTAAAATAAAAAACGAATATATACACAAAATGGTTTAGGTCTAAAAACGTTAGTTCTTAGTACCTAAACCTAAATTTGTTTTCCCGTTACGCCTTAACGTACTCGGGATATGTAGCTTACTTAAGCTCTACCTCAGCTCCAGCTTCTTCTAAAGATTTTTTAAGACCTTCAGCCTCATCTTTAGATACACCTTCTTTTACTGCTGCAGGAGCACTATCTACGATACCTTTAGCTTCTTTTAAACCTAAACCAGTTAATTCTTTAACTAATTTTACAACTGCTAATTTAGAACTACCTGCTGCTGTTAAGATTACGTCAAACTCAGTTTGCTCATCTGCTGCATCATCTCCTCCTGCTGCTGGTCCTGCTACTGCTACTGCTGCTGCTGCTGGCTCAATACCATACTCATCTTTTAAGATAGTAGCTAATTCATTAACTTCTTTTACTGTTAAGTTAACTAATTGTTCTGCGAAATCTTTTAATTCTGCCATTGTAATTGTTTTTTAAAATTTTGTTTTATTATAGTTTATTTGTGCGCGTAATTATTTTTCAGATAATGTCTTGATAATACCTGAAAGTGTTTGTCCACCTGACTGTAATGCTGAAATAACATTTTTAGCTGGAGACTGTAATAATCCAATGATTTCACCAATAAGCTCTTCTCTAGATTTAATATCTACTAAAGCATCTAATTGATCATCACCAATGTAAACAGATTCTTCTGCAAAGGCACCTTTTAAAATAGGTCTATCTTTAGTTTTCTTTCTGAATTCTTTGATTAATTTTGCTGGAGCATTAGCTGCTTCAGAAATCATCATTGATGTATTACCTTTTAATACTGATGGTAAGTCTCCAAATTCTTTATCTGAAGCTTCCATTGCTTTTGCAAGTAATGTGTTTTTAACAACTGATAACTGAATATCTGCTTTAAAACAAGCTCTACGTAAGTTAGAGGTAGTTTGTGCATCTAATCCAGAGATATCTGCTAAATATAATGTATTTGTTCCTGCTAATACTGCTGTTAAATCTTGTATTACTTGTGATTTCTCTTCTCTAGTCATAATTATAAGTTTTAACGTATTAAACAGTTTTCACCTCAACAGCGATACTAGGACTCATGGTACTAGACATAAAAACGCTTTTTACATACGTTCCTTTTGCAGTTGTAGGTTTCAATTTAATAATTGTTTGTATTAACTCGTTTGCATTTTCTTCAATTTTCTTAGCATCAAAAGATACTTTTCCAATTGCAGCATGAACGATACCAGTTTTATCAACTTTAAAGTCAATCTTACCAGCTTTTACATCTGTAACAGCTTTTGCAACATCCATTGTTACCGTACCAGTTTTTGGGTTTGGCATTAAACCTCTAGGACCTAAAATTCTTCCTAAGGGACCTAATTTACCCATTACACTTGGCATTGTAATAATTACATCTACATCTGTCCATCCTCCTTTAATCTTTTGAAGGTATTCATCTAACCCAACATAATCTGCACCTGCTGCTGTAGCTTCTGCTTCTTTATCTGGAGTTACTAATGCTAAAACTTTTACATCTTTTCCTGTTCCGTGAGGTAATGTTACAACACCACGTACCATTTGATTTGCTTTACGAGGATCTACTCCTAAACGTATAGCTAAATCTACTGATGCATCAAACTTTACATTAGTAATGTCTTTGACTAGCGCTGAAGCTGCTGCTAAATCATAAGATTTAGAGCTATCTACCTTTGCGTAAGCTTCTTTTTGCTTTTTTGTTAATTTTGCCATTTTACTACTTTTTATAAAGTTTATGCTGGTGCATCTCCTTTTACTGTTAATCCCATAGAACGTGCTGTACCTGCAATCATACGCATTGCTGAAGAAGTTTCAAAGGCATTTAAATCTACCATTTTGTCTTCTGCAATAACTTTAATTTGATCCCAAGTAACTGATGCTACTTTCTTTCTGTTTGGTTCTCCTGAACCTTTTTTAATTTTGGCTGCTTCTAGTAACTGGACTGCTGCAGGAGGAGTTTTTACAAGAAAATCGAATGATTTATCTTTGAAAACAGTAATAACAACAGGTAAAACTTTACCTTGTTTGTCTTGCGTTCTTGCATTAAACTGTTTACAGAACTCCATAATGTTAACACCAGCAGCTCCTAAAGCAGGTCCAACCGGCGGCGATGGATTCGCTGCGCCTCCCTTTACTTGTAACTTAACTACTTTACTAACTTCTTTTGCCATTTTAAAAATGTTTAATGATTTATTTTAAGTTGGAAGCCAAAAAATAAATCGATATCAATATATATTTGTGTAACAATTATATCTTTTCTACTTGCATATAACTTAACTCTAATGGTGTTTTTCTTCCGAAAATCTTAACCATTACTTCAAGTTTACGCTTTTCTTCGTTTACTTTTTCTATAGTTCCGTCAAATCCGTTAAATGGACCATCAACAACTTTTACTGTTTCACCGATATTAAAAGGAATTGCAATATTTTCATCTTGTACAGATAGCTCATCAACCTTACCTAACATTCTGTTAACTTCAGCTTTACGCATAGGAACAGGTTCTCCACCTTTTACTTCTCCTAAGAATCCAATAACACCAGTAATTCCTTTTATTACGTGAGGTACTTCTCCAGATAGATTCGCCTCAACCATAATATAACCCGGAAAGTATACTCTTTCTCTATTTACCTTTTTACCATTTCTAATCTGAATTACTTTTTCAGTTGGTACAATTACTTGACTAACATAGTCAGATAATCCTACTCTAGAAATTTCAGTTTCAATATAAGCTTTCACTTTATTCTCTTGTCCTCCAATGGCCCTAACAACATACCACTTCATTACTGAGTCAGTCGCCATAATTAGTTTGAAAATATTTTAAAAAAGTTATCTAATCCTGTTTGAAAAACATAATCTATACCAGCAACAGCTAATGCGAATACAATTGTAAAAACAGCGACAGTTACCGTTGTTTTTTGCGCATCCTCTTTAGAGATCCAAGTCATGTGGTTACTTAATTCGTCAAAAGAATCTTTGATATATTGTATAAAGTTCATTTTACATTTATGTTTTATAGCACGGGCGGAGAGATTCGAACTCCCGACAGCTGGTTTTGGAGACCAGTGCTCTACCGCTGAACTACGCCCGTATTTTATTCATTGATAAAGGCGTTCCGTTAAAAACGGAACACCCTTTGAATTTATTTATTAATAAACTAAAATCTTAGTCTAATAATTCAGTTACCTGACCAGCTCCAACTGTTCTACCACCTTCACGGATAGCGAAACGTAAACCAACATTTAATGCGATTGGTTGAATTAAGTCAACTGTAATTGTTAAGTTATCTCCTGGCATTACCATTTCAACTCCATCAGGTAAGTTAATAGTACCTGTAACATCTGTAGTTCTTACATAGAACTGAGGACGATAGTTGTTATGGAATGGAGTGTGACGTCCACCTTCTTCTTTTTTAAGAACATAAACCTCTGCTTTAAACTTAGCATGAGGAGTTACAGAACCTGGCTTACAGATTACCATACCTCTTTTAATATCTTCTTTTGCAACACCTCTTAATAAGATACCTGCATTATCTCCAGCCTCACCTCTATCTAAGATTTGACGGAACATTTCGATACCAGTAATAGTAGAAGTCATTTTTTCAGCTCCCATACCAATAATATCAACAACATCTCCCGTGTTAGCAATACCAGTCTCAATACGACCAGTTGCAACAGTACCACGTCCAGTAATAGAGAATACATCCTCAACTGGCATTAAGAAATCTTTATCAATTTCTCTTAAAGGCTCTTCGATCCACTCATCAACAGCTGCCATTAATTCTAAAACAGTATCAACCCATTTTTGCTCACCGTTAAGTGCACCTAAAGCAGAACCAGCAATTACAGGTCCATTATCTCCATCATACTCATAGAAAGAAAGTAATTCTCTTACCTCCATATCTACTAATTCGATTAATTCTTCATCATCAACCATATCCACTTTATTCATGAATACAACCATACGAGGAATACCAACCTGACGACCTAATAAGATATGCTCTCTAGTTTGAGGCATTGGCCCATCTGTTGCAGCAACAACTAAAATTGCACCGTCCATTTGAGCAGCACCTGTTACCATGTTCTTCACATAATCCGCGTGACCTGGACAGTCAACATGAGCATAGTGACGATTAGCTGTTTGATACTCTACATGTGAAGTATTAATTGTAATACCTCTTTCTTTTTCTTCTGGTGCGTTATCAATCTGATCAAATGATCTAGCCTCAGAGAATCCTGCATCAGCTAATACTTTAGTAATAGCCGCAGTTAATGTAGTCTTACCGTGATCTACGTGTCCGATAGTACCAATGTTTAAGTGTGGTTTCGAACGGTCAAAATTTGCTTTTGCCATGATTCTTAATTTTTATTCTTTAGTTTAAATATATTTAGTGTGTAATAATTTTAAAATGAGCCAGCGATGGGATTTGAACCCACGACCTCATCCCTACCAAGGATGCGCTCTACCAACTGAGCTACACCGGCTTGCTGATAATATTGAGCGAAAGACCGGGTTCGAACCGGCGACATTCAGCTTGGAAGGCTGACGCTCTACCAACTGAGCTACTTTCGCATTAATATGTAAATTGTGGGGAGAGCAGGATTCGAACCTGCGAAGACGTAGTCAACGGAGTTACAGTCCGTCCTCGTTGGCCGCTTGAGTATCTCCCCTTTAATTTACTATTTCAATGAACCTTATTGCTTTCGCAATTATTGTTTTTTTTGAGCCGATGGAGGGACTCGAACCCACGACCTGCTGATTACAAATCAGCTGCTCTAGCCAACTGAGCTACATCGGCTTTTGATGTAAAAAACAATCCGCTATTTCTAACGGATTGCAAATGTACAAAGTTTTTTTACTTTTCAAAACTTTTTTTAAAGTTTTTTTACTTTTTTTTCAATTTTATGAAATTATAGAGTCCCTCTGCTTTTCTTTAGACCTTTTTAACTGTCTTTTTAAGTTATCTACTGCAGCATTAACGCCTTCTTCGAAGGTTTTTGCTTCTCGTTTAATAATTAACTCGCTTCCTGGAATATTTATTTTTACTTCGGTTATTTTATTTTCTTTATCACTGGTATTTATAACTTTCAAAAAAACTTCTGCATCAACTATTTTGTCATGAAATTTTGTTAATGTTAAAATTTTTTCATCTACATATGCTATAAGTTCCTTATCTGCATTAAAATTTACTGATTGCGTGAATACTTTCATATATTATTATTTTTTATGGCTTCTAGGGTGAGCCTGGTTATATACTTTTTTTATAACATCAAGGCTATTTTGCGTATAGACTTGTGTTGATGCTAAAGAAGAATGCCCTAACAACTCCTTAACCGAATTTAAATCTGCCCCTTCATTTAATAGGTGTGTTGCGAAAGAATGCCTTAATATATGTGGGCTTTTTTTCTGCTTCGAAGAGACTTTACTAAAGTAAGAATTAATAATTCTGTAGACAAGCGTTTCATAAATTTTATTTCCCTTTTCTGTAATAAAGAGTTCTTCTAAACCAATGGCAAACGCTGCTTTTAACTCTAAATATCTATTTAGTGTTTGAATTACAGAACTTAACAAGGGTACAAAACGCTCTTTATTTCTTTTACCTAGTACTTTTATTGTTTTATCTGAAAAACTAACATCTCTTTCTTTTATATTAATTAATTCTGCCCTTCTAATACCTGTTGAATAAAATAACTCTACAATTAATTTATTTCTTACAGATACAAACTCACTTTGACCTTCTTTTTCGAAATGATTTATAACAGCATTAATTTCATTTGACGTAAATGGTACTTGTACTCTTTTTTCTGTTTTTAAGGCTTTGTGTTTAGAAAGCGGATTACCATCTATCTGTTTTGTCTTTTGCAAGAACTTATAAAAAGATTTTAATGAACTGACTTTTCTATTAATGGTTCTATTTGATATCTTAGTTTCTACCAAAGCAACGACCCAACTTCTTATTTGTGGGTAATTGACTTCTAATAAGTTTTCTTGAGCATATTCTATTACTAAGAAATCTCTAAATGATATTAAATCTTTTTTATACGCAGTAATTGTATGTACTGAGTATTTTTTTTCTAAAGAGAGATATTCTAAAAATGCAGTAATCAAATTATTGGTGGTTATTTGGTTATTTGTAAAATTACAAAATTTAGAGCATAAAAAAACTCGTAATACAATATGTATTACGAGTTTTATAATTTGAAGTTATAGATCCTGATTTTCATCAGGATTAATTCAACTTACAATTTTAATTTTGTCTTTCAGACTTATTAAAATTGAGTTTCATTAACCTACTTCTTCTTGTGTTCTTAATCTCTGAACGTAAGAAGCTTTAATTCTTTGAGCTCTGTTTGCTACTGAAGGTTTTGTAAAGTTCTTTCTAGCACGCAAGTTCTTCATCGTTTTTGTACGATCGAATTTTCTCTTGTAACGCTTTAAAGCTCTATCGATATTCTCTCCTTCTTTAATTGGTATAATTAACATAAGTTGGCACCTCCCTTCATAGTCTCTTTATATTTTTGAATAGTATTTAAACTATTATTTTTATTTTTTGGACTGCAAATGTAATTACAAATTATGAATTGACAATTAGTTATTGCATTATATTTTAAATATGCTATTTGCGTTAGGGATTGCAACGGCATCCTTTTTGTTTTTTACAAAAAGATATAGTGAAAAGCCCGACCTTTTTAGGGAACGCCATAATCAGTTATCAGTTATCAGTTATCAGTTATCAGTTATCAGTTATCAGTTATCAGTTATCAGTTATCAGTTATCAGTTATCAGTTATCAGTTATCAGTTATCAGTTATCAGTTATCAGTTATCAGTTATCAGTTATCAGTTATCAGTTATCAGTTATCAGTTATCAGTTATCGAAAATTAAAAAATAGTGATTTAAAAACAAGTTTTTCCTTAATTTTTTTGAAACCTTAAGACTAAGTCGCTGGTTTATATTCTTTACCGTCGATGACCATTTTAGCAATGATTTCTTTTAAAATTTCTGATGTTCCTCCTCCTATTGGCCCTAACCTACTATCTCTAAGTAAACGTGCCATTGGGTAATCTTCCATATAACCGTAACCGCCTAACATTTGTAATGCATCGTAAATAACTTCGTCTGCCATTTTTGTAGAAAGTAATTTAGACATACTTGCTTCTTTTACCACATACTGACCGTCATTTAAGCGTTTTGTAATTGAGTAATTATATTCTTTACACATATCTACTCTACTCGCCATTTCTGCAATCTTGTGTCTTAAAACCTGAAACTTATCTAAAGACTTACCAAATGCTACGCGTTCTTGCATGTAATTTAACGCATATTCTAAAGCAAATTCTGCTCTGGCGTGTGCATTAACTCCCATTATTAAACGTTCTAAAGCAAAATGTTGCATTATATAAGGAAAACCTTTTCCTTCTTCGCCCATTAAGTTTGTTGCTGGCACTTCTACATTATCGAATGCTATTTCTCCTGTATCTGAAGCTCTCCAACCAAGTTTATCTAATTTAGTTGCCGTAAGACCTTTTGAGTTTCTATCTACTACAAAAATACTGATTCCTTTATATTTATCTGAAGGATCTGTTTTTGCTGCAACTATTAAATAATCTGAATAGACTCCGTTTGTAATAAACGTTTTTGATCCGTTTAAGATATATTTGTCTCCTTTTTTGATTGCTGTAGAACGTAAACCTGCTACATCAGATCCTCCAAAAGGTTCTGTGATGCATAAACAACCAATCATATCTCCTGCTACACTTGGTACTAAGTATTTATTTTTGATAAAATCATCACCTTCTTTTGTAAGGTGCGTCATTGCTAAATATTCGTGTGCCCACATTGCAGCTGCAAAACCACCTGAATTAACTTTCTGTAATTCTTCTAAAAAGATAACGGTGTAAAATAAATCTAAGTTTAAACCTCCAAATTCTTCTGGTGTGTTTAAACCGAAATAGCCCATTTCTCCGAATTTCTTCCAGATAAAACGTTCTATACTTCCTTCCTTTTCCCACTTATCTATATGAGGAACTACTTCTTTTTTCAAAAACTCTTTAAAACTTTCACGAAATGCTTCGTGCTCTTCAGTAAAATACATACTGTTCATAAGCCAATAAATGTGTTTGTTGTTGTTATTCAGCGACCAAATATAAGACTATTCTGTCATACTTATCTAAAGGAAAATCCCTGATATTTTTTAATTCTGAAATATTTTGAAGTTCAGCTACTTCATCTCTATACTCGAAAATATTTTTACAAAGTTGATAATCTATATACGGATTCTTTAATAACTCTTTAAATGTTGCCGTATTTACATTTGTTTTTTTGATAATAGGTTTGTCTATAATTTTAAATACCGCCAATACTTTATCTGTAATTTCTTTTTCTAAACCCCAAACTTCATTCAATTGATTATTAAAAGAAAAACCTTGTAATTTGGTACGATACTTTATAATTCTTTCTGAAAAAGCTTCTCCGATTCCGCTAATGGTTTTAAAATCTTCTGCTGTGGCTTTATTGATATCTGTAGTGGATGCAACCTTCTTTTTGTAATGAGGTTGCTTTGAATCTTTCCATGAAGTATTTGATGATTGTTTTTTACGAACAACCCAATCTGGAAATTTAAAATAAGGTGAAATTTTATTTAATAAAGAATCTGAGACTTTGGTTACTTTTTGAAACTCTTTGTTAGAGTTTACAAATTTGTTTGTTTTTCTAAACACTAATAACCGGTCTATTTCATCTAAAGCCATACCCAATTGTTCGCCTTTGTAATCTGTAATATAGTTAGGGTTAAATGGGTATATTTTAGGTTTTCTGTTTTCTATCTCAATTGCTTGTAAACTGTCTATTTGATGATGAAACGCTAAGACTTCTGTAGCATGTAAATCTGCTGTGTCTTCTGAAGAGAAATCGCCAAAAACAATAACAGACTGTACTATAATGATACATATCACTAAAAAGAAAATCCCATTTCTTTGGCTTTTGTGATACCAGAAATGGGATTTAAAAAAATTCATTTTATTGAAGTTTATTTTTTGTTTTTATGACCGATTGCAGTTAAATACCTTTTTAACTCAACTTTTACTTTTGGAGCCAGTAAGAATAAACCAATGACATTCGGAAACACCATTGCAAAGATCATTGCGTCAGAAAATTCAATAACAGAACCTAAACTAGAAGACGCACCAATTATTACAAAAATTAAGAATAATGCTTTATAAGTGATGTCAACTATTTTACTTTTTCCAAATAAATATTTCCATCCTTGTATTCCGTAATACGACCAAGAAAGCATCGTAGAAAAAGCAAATAAAATTACAGCTATAGTAAGTAAAATAGAAAAATTTGGAATTGCAGAATCAAAAGCTACTGAGGTTAAATCTACACCTCCTAAATGCTCTCCATTACTATTCATAATTACATTACCTCCTTCATCTAAATTTGAATAATTAAATAAATTACTCTTTAAATTCGTTACCACAATAACCAAAGCAGTCATTGTACAGATGATTACAGTATCTACAAACGGACCAATAGAAGCTACAATTCCTTCACTTGCAGGAAATCTTGTTTTTACTGCTGCATGTGCAATAGATGCAGAACCAACACCTGCCTCATTAGAAAAAGCTGCTCTTTGAAAACCAACAATCATTACCCCTATTAAACCACCAACAACTGAAGTTTCATTAAAAGCTCCGTTCCAGATTTGAACTATAGCATCTGGTAATATTGTTAAATTCATGGCAATAATCACTAAAGAAGCTCCTACAAACATAATTCCCATAAATGGAACTATTTTTTCTGTTACTTGCCCTATTCTTTTAATCCCTCCAATAATAACTACACCTACTAATACAGCCATTATAATTCCAAATAAAAACCCAGAATCAAGACCAAAAAGTTGTTTAAATTGAGCAGCCGCTTGGTTAGCTTGAAACATATTTCCACCACCAAAAGAACCTCCGATTACAAAAACAGCATAGGCTCCAGCTAAAACTTTACCCAAACCACCTAAGTTTTTTTCTTTTAATCCTTTCTTAAGGTAATACATTGGACCACCATAAATTTTTCCATCTTCGCCAACTTCTCTATATTTTACACCTAAAGTAGCTTCTACTAATTTTGTAGACATTCCTAAAAAACCAGCTACAATCATCCATATAGTAGCACCGGGTCCACCAATTGCAATAGCAACCGCAACACCAGCAATATTACCTAAACCTACAGTTGCAGATAATGCGGCTGTTAAGGCCTGAAAATGCGTAACCTCACCCACAACACCTTCTGCTTGTACGCTTTCAAAAACATCTCCACCAGGAGTTGGATCTCCAGCAGCTTCATCAACAGAATGATGATCTATCTTATCATATTTCCCTCTTGTTGCATGAAAAGCCACCCCCATCAAGGTTATATTAGCAAATTTAAAATAAAATGTAAAAAAAAGAGCTCCAAGTAATAATATAATAATTACGATTGGAACATCTATACCTACGATTGAAACAGGGTAAAAAACTACTGAACTAACGGCATCTGCAAACGGTTTAAATTGTGCCTCTATTTTTTCATCCATGGACATTTCTTGTGCAAAAGAGAACATTGGGATTGCTAATAACAGCAACGAAAGAAGTTTTTTATTCATAATTAATTTTAATTAATATTTAATTAGTAGGTCGCAATATCCTAAAAAATTGCTCTTTTGACAACTTTTGAACGTTAAATGTGTTTTTTACATTATGATATTCTTAAATCTATGTAAATCTTCTTTAAAAGATTTAGGATAAAACTCTAATACTTTATTTGTTTTTGATAAATCGAAACCTGTTTTTACGGGTCTTGCCGCAGTTTGATTTAAAGTGGATGTAGATATTGGTTTAACCAAACTTCTATCCAAATTAAAAACATATGCAATTTGTTGCGCTATCTCATAAACACTCAATAATTCATTTGAAGAAATATTAAAAATTCCGGTGGCTTTTTTATCTATAGAAATCTTACACGCTAATGCTAAATCTTCTACATATGTAGGCGTTCTAAACTGATCATCTACAATAGTAACTTCCTTTCCCTTTTCTAACATGCTTTTTACCCAAAGTACAATATTACTTCGGCTCATATCAAACACTTTACCATAAACCAAAATAGTTCTTAAAATGGTATAGTCAATTTTTGAATCTAATAAAAGTGCTTCTGATTTCAATTTTGATAATCCATAATAACTTAATGGGTTAGGTGTATCTGTTTCTTTATAGTTCCCTTTTATTCCATCAAAAATAAAATCTGTAGAAATATGAATTAAATGTGCATTTATGGTTGATGAAACTTCAGACAACCATTTAACTACAGTTATATTTAATAAATCACACGCTTCTTTATTATTTTCGCAATCATCAACCTGAGTCATTGCTGCTGTATTAATAATGAAATTTGGTTGAATTTCTAACAACGCTTTCTTAAGGTTATCTTCTTCTGTAATATCAATTGAAACGTAAGAAAAATCATTTCTACCACTTCTATTCTCTCCTCTTGAAAAACCATAAACTTCATAGATCTCTTTATCTTGAAGTAATAAATTTAATAAAGACTGACCTAGCAACCCGTTACTACCTGTAATAACTACTTTATTCATAAATAAATAAATTCCTTTTTTTATAATTTATATTGTGAGCATGAATTTTACAAAAACACCAATGCATAAAAGTTAAAACTCACCTTATTTTCTTTTTATTAAAATAACTCTCTTAATTTGATAATTTGATTCGGCCTACCCAGAACAATTAAATGCGAACCTTCTATAAGCTTACAATCTGCTTCTGGATTTATAATATATTCTTTACTTGGACTAATAAAACCTATAACAGTACAACCTGTTTGTCTTCTTAAATCTAAATCTAGAAGCGTTTTATTAATATATTTTTTAGGTAAATCATCTACTGCAACTTCCTCTAAATTTGCCGTTGTTTCTCCTTCAATTGTTAACCGATCTACAAATTCTATAACATCTGGTGTAGTAACTAAAGAAGCCATATGATCTCCACCTAACTTGTCTGGCATAATTACATTACTTGCTCCTGCAATTTTCAGTTTACTAAGAGAAGACTCATTAGAAGCTCTACTTATTACCTTGCAATCTTTATTTAACTGACTTGCTGTTAAAACAACAAATAAATTATTAGCATCGGAAGGCAATGCCGTTATTAAAAAAGCTGCATTTTCTATACCTGCCTGTAACAATGTCTCGTCTAAAGTAGCATCTCCATTAATATTTAAAACTTCTGCGGCATCTAAAACCTCTGTTCTTTCTTTATTTTTCTCGACAACAACAAAGTCTTTGTTGTAATTTTTTAATTTTAAAATTGCTTGTTTACCGTTTCTTCCATATCCACAAACAATGGTATGTCCTTTTAAACTGGCTATTTTCTTCTCCACTTTTCTATGCTTAAAATGTTCAAATAATTTACCGCTAACTAAATACTCTGAGAAAGCTGAAACGGCATACCCAAAAACAGTAATACTGGTTAAAATTAAAAAAATTGTAAAAACTTTTTCTTCTGGAGAAAATGGTCTTAACTCACCAAACCCCACAGTAGTTACAGTTATTACCGTCATATACAAGGCATCTATAAAAGTATAGTGAGACAACACCATATAGCCAATTGTACCCAGGGATAAAATAGTAACAACTAAAAATAAAGTTATATTTATTTTAGATTCTAATACGTTTATCTTCATATATTATAAGTCAAAAACAGAACTTCTTTTGGTATACACCATGTCTTTTAATTTTAATAAGAAAGCCAAGGTTAAATAAAAACCAAAAGACAAACCTACCGTAAAAAAAGTAACATAAATAAAAAACAACCGCACATTTAAGGCTCTCATCCCTATTCTATCAGCTAATCTTGATGAAACATGAAATCCGTTTCTCTCAAAAAAATGTCTAATACTATCTATCATTTACATTGTAATATTTAAATGCAATATACTATTTTATGGTTTGATAACAACCTTTTTTAAATTGCTCTTTTTAATGAAATATTATTTTATAAAAAGTTTAATATTAAAAGCATTCTACAATCGCCCTTAAATTAAAATTGGTTTCTTTAACTTTGCTTTTTTCCAAAAAAAACATCTCATTTGAAAGACCAAGAATATATAGAAGTATACGGAGCAAGAGTCCATAACTTAAAAAATATTGATGTAAAAATTCCTCGCGAAAAACTAGTAGTAATTACGGGTTTAAGCGGTAGTGGAAAATCTTCTTTAGCTTTTGACACTATTTATGCAGAGGGGCAAAGACGTTATATTGAAACTTTTTCTGCATATGCACGTCAGTTTTTAGGCGGATTAGAAAGACCTGATGTTGATAAAATTGATGGCCTTTCGCCAGTAATTTCTATAGAACAGAAAACAACAAATAAAAGTCCGCGTTCTACCGTTGGTACCATCACAGAAATTTACGATTTTTTAAGATTACTGTTTGCAAGAGCTGCTGATGCTTACTCTTATAATACAGGAGAAAAAATGGTGAGTTATTCTGATGAACAAATTAGACAACTAATTTTAAAAGATTTTACAGATAAAAAAATAGCTGTTTTAGCTCCTTTAATTAAATCTAGAAAAGGACATTATCGTGAACTTTTTGAACAAATTTCTAAACAAGGTTTTTTACGTGTTCGTGTAGACGGAGAAATAAAAGAGATTGAAAAAGGAATGCGTTTAGACAGATATAAAACGCACGATATAGAAGTTGTTATTGATAGACTTCTAATAAACGAATCTGCAGAGAAACGTTTAGAAGAAACAATAAAAACAGCATTGTATTCTGGAAATAACATAATGATGGTTATTGATATTGATAACAATGAACCTCGTTATTTTAGTAGAGAATTAATGTGCCCAACAACTGGGATTGCATACCCGAACCCAGAACCAAATACTTTTTCTTTTAACTCGCCAAAAGGCGCATGTGACAAGTGTAATGGTTTAGGCATCACTAATGAAATTAACTTAGAAAAAGTAATTCCAGACACTACTGTTTCCATACAAAACGGAGGAATTATTCCTTTAGGAGAACAAAAAAGTAGTTGGATTTTTAAGCAATTAGAAAATATTGCCGAACGCTATAAATTTAAATTAACAGATCCTATAAAAAGTATTCCAAAAGAAGCTTTAGATATTATTCTAAATGGAGGAAATGAATCTTTTGAAATTGAATCTAAAACCGTTGGTGTTACTAGAAATTATAAAATTGATTTTGAAGGAATTATTTCTTTTATAGAAAATCAATATGCAAATGCAGAAAGCACAACCATAAAACGATGGGCAAAGGGTTTTATGGATGAAGTTTCCTGCTCTACTTGTAACGGAAAAAGATTAAAAAAGGAAGCACTTCATTTTAAAATTACCGATAAAAACATTAGCGATTTAGCACAAATGGATGCTACCGAATTAGCGAAATGGTTTAAAAACATTGAAAAAGAATTATCAAAAAAGCAATTAATCATTGCTGCCGAAATTTTAAAAGAAATTAGAACTAGAATTCAATTTTTATTAGATGTCGGATTGGATTATTTAACTTTAGACAGAACATCCAAATCACTTTCTGGAGGAGAAGCACAAAGAATTCGATTGGCAACTCAAATTGGATCGCAATTAGTTGGTGTTCTTTATATTTTAGATGAACCAAGTATTGGGTTGCATCAACGAGATAATCAGAAATTAATAGACTCTCTAGTCAAATTAAGGGATATTGGAAATTCTGTTTTAGTTGTTGAACACGATAAAGACATGATGGAACATGCCGATTTTGTTTTTGATATTGGCCCTGGAGCAGGAAGACATGGAGGCGAAATTGTAAGTTCTGGAACTTTTGAAGAGTTAAAAAAACAAAATACCTTAACCGCAGATTACCTAACCGGAAGAAAAGAAATTGCGGTTCCAAAAGTACGTAGAGAAGGAAACGGAAAATTCATCAAACTAAAAGGTGCCACCGGAAATAATTTAAAAAATGTTTCTGTAGAATTTCCGCTTGGCAAAATGATTTGTGTTACTGGAGTTTCTGGTAGTGGAAAATCTACCTTAATAAATGAGACTTTATACCCAATTTTAAATGCACATATATATAGAGGTGTAAAAAAACCGATGCCTTATAAAAAAATTGAAGGTTTAGAGCATGTAGATAAAGTAATTGATATCGATCAATCTCCTATTGGAAGAACACCGCGTTCTAACCCTGCAACCTACACCGGAACTTTTGGCGAAATTAGAAGTTTGTTTGCAAAAACTCCAGAAGCTGCAATACGTGGCTACAAACCTGGTCGTTTTTCTTTTAATGTAAAAGGAGGAAGGTGTGAGACTTGCCAAGGTGGAGGCGTACGTGTCATAGAAATGAATTTTTTACCTGATGTACAAGTAGAATGCGAAACTTGCCAAGGAAAACGCTTTAATAGAGAAACTCTAGAAATTCGTTATAAAGGAAAATCGATCTCTGATATTTTAGACATGACCATTGAAGACGCCACGAACTTCTTTGAAAACATCCCTAAAATCCATAGAAAATTAAAAACAATTCAAGATGTTGGTTTAGGATACATAACATTAGGCCAACAATCTACCACACTTTCTGGAGGAGAAGCTCAACGAATAAAATTAGCATCAGAATTATCTAAAAGAGATACCGGTAATACATTTTACATTTTAGATGAACCAACAACCGGACTTCATTTTGAAGACATTAGAGTTTTAATGGATGTGCTTAATAAATTAGCTGACAAAGGAAATACGGTGTTAATTATTGAACACAATTTAGATGTTGTAAAATTAGCCGATTATATTATTGATGTTGGTATGGAAGGTGGAAAAAAAGGAGGGAAAATTCTTTGTACCGGAACTCCAGAGGAAATTTCTAAACATAAAACAAGTTATACAGCTAAGTTTTTAAAAAAAGAATTACGTTAAATTATCACATTGCAAGCATTCGAAATGTAGAAAAAGAACTATTTTAGCAGGCTTTCTTTTTTTCGAGGAAAAAATAAAAATTTAAAAAAACAAAGATTATGACAAGTGATGATAGAAAAATAAAAGAAAAATTAAAAACAAAAACTTGGAATGAAATAAAAACAAACGATTCTTGGGCTATATTTAAAATAATGGCAGAGTTTGTAGATGGTTATGAAAAGTTAAGTAAAGTTGGCCCTTCTGTATCTATTTTTGGTTCTGCAAGAACAAAACCAGACAATCCACATTACATATTAGCAGAAGAAATTGCATACCAACTTACACAACATGGCTACGGAGTAATAACTGGTGGTGGACCAGGAATTATGGAAGCAGGAAACAAAGGAGCGCATAGAGGAAAGGGTAGCTCTGTTGGCTTAAATATAGAACTTCCTTTTGAACAACATGACAATCCGTGGATTGACCAAGGAAAAAGTTTAGATTTTGATTACTTTTTTGTACGTAAAGTAATGTTTGTAAAATACTCTCAAGGTTTTGTTGTAATGCCTGGTGGTTTTGGTACAATGGATGAACTTTTTGAAGCAATTACTTTAATCCAAACGCATAAAATAGGTCGTTTTCCAATTATTTTAGTTGATAAAAAATTCTGGGGTGGATTATTCGATTGGATAAAAAATACGCTTCTAGAAGAAGGAAACATAAGTGAAAAAGACTTAAACTTATTTAGACTTGTAGACACCGCAGAAGAAGCAATAGAACACCTTAACAACTTCTATGATAAATATCAATTTAAGCCTAATTTTTAAAAAATTTAAAAAACCATATATATTTTAATGTATTTTGCCTGCTAAACCATTACAGACAAAATACATTAAACTTTATATTTTAATAAAAACGTCATTAAAAAACAAATTCTGTAAGCACAAACCTAAAAAAAATATTATCCTTTAATTGAAAAAACGTTACGTCATATTACTTCTATGCTTTTTAGCATCTCCTTTTCTGTTTTCACAACAGAATTCAATCAAGTTAAAAGCGAAACTAGATATAAGTAAAGACGAATTAAAAATTCAACAAGAAATCGTTTTTTACAACACTTCAGATTCAATTCTAACAAATATCTACCTTCATAATTGGGCAAATAGTTATAGAGATAGAAAAACACCATTATCTAAACGATTTATTAAAGACTTTAGAAAAGATTTATACTTTGCCAATAAAGATGACCTAGGATCATCAACCATAAAAAGTATTTCTGTAGATTATGAAAATGTTTATTTTAAAGAAGTAGACAAACAATCAGACATTATAGAAATTGATCTTGACAGACCTTTGTATCCAAATTCTAAAATTACAATATCTGCTACTTATATTGTAAAAATACCAAGCGATCGTTTTACTAAATACGGCAAAACCAAAACAGGTTATCAACTTAGAAACTGGTATCTAACGCCTGCTATTTACAACCATGGTTGGCAACTTATGAGTAATCTAAATTTAGATGATTTATACGAAAAAGGCACTGATTTTAAAATTGAACTTGATGTCCCTAAAGATTTTGTTGTAGAATCTAATTTGTATCAATATAAAATAGCTAAGCAAAGCATTATTAATTACTATTTAGTTGGAAAAAACAAAACGGATATTATTCTTAGCATTAACAAAACCAAACAACTAAAAACCTACAAAACAAAATCAATTAATATACATACAGATGTTTTTTCTAAAGAATTAGACTACACTTTAACAACAAGTATCTTAAATAGAGAATTACTTTTTATTCAAAAATATTTAGGAAAATATCCACATAAAGAAATTTATATAGATAAAGCTACTCAAAGTAAAAATAGAATCTATGGATTAAACCAATTGCCTAATTTTTTACGTCCTTTTTCTGACACTTTTAAATGGGACATAACTATGTTTAAAGCACTTACAAAAAGATATATAGAAAACACCCTTCTTTTAAATAAGAGAAAAGATTATTGGTTAATAGATGGCATACAAAACTATTTAATGATAGAATATGTAGAGGAATTTTACCCAGAAATTAAACTTTTGGGTAATGCTTCAGATTATTGGTTTTTAAAAAGATTTAATGTATCTAAATTAAATTTTAATGATAAATACCCTTTTGTATATCAGTTTACAGCACGTAAATTTTTAGACCAAGCATTAAACACCTCTGCAGACTCACTCTCTAACTTTAACAGAAGAATTGTTAGTAAATACAAAGCAGGTTTGGGTTTTCGTTTCTTAAAAGGTTTTTTAGGAGACAGTGTTTTAAACCAAACAATTAAAGAATTTTACCAAAACAACCAATTAAAAATAATCTCTAGCACTAAATTTAACAAATTACTTGCTTCTAAAACAAACAAGAATCTAGATTGGTTTTTTAATGACTTTGTAAAAACAAATAAAAAGATAGATCACAAAATTGAAGATATAAAAGTAGGAAACGACAGTACATCAGTAACCATAAAAAACAAAAGAAACATAACCACTCCTTTGGCAATTTACGCTCTAAAAGACAAAAAAATTAAAATTAAAAAATGGGTTTCTGACATTGATAGTTCTAAAACTGTAAAATTTAAAAATGGTAATTATGATACTTTTGTTTTAAATTACGAAAACTTATATCCAGAATTAAATACCTTAAACAACTGGAAGTCGGTTGACAGAAAAATACTTAACAAACCCATTAAGTTTTCATTTTTAAAAGATGTAAGTAGCCCCGATTACAATCAAATTTTTTACCAACCAGATGCAAGTTACAATTTTTATAACGGCTTAATTCTTGGTGTAAAACTGCACAATAGCCCCCTAATAAAAAGAAACTTCGAATTTAAAGTTGCCCCTTATTACGCAACAAAAAGTAAAACAGTTGTAGGCAGTTTTTCTTTATTATTTAATCAATATTTTGAAAAAACAAAAATTTACAAAGTATCTTACGGTTTGGCGGGAGGCACCTCTGATTATGCCCCAAATTTATCTTATAAATCACTTACTCCATACGTAAACATTTCTTTTAAAAGAAAAACATTAAGAGATGCTACATCAGAATCTCTAAGAGCAAAATTGATTCATATAGAAAAAGAAATTGCTCCGAATGCTATAAAAACAGATCAAGATAGTTACAGTGTTTTAAGTTTAAGTTACAATTACTCCAACCCAGATATCATTAAAGAATTTAGATATAATTTTAGTACCGAACTTGCAAAAAACTTTTCTAAAGCGGCACTAGACCTTAGATTTAGAACTTTAACAGCAACAGATACTCAATTAGATTTCAGGCTTTTTGCGGGAGTTTTCTTTAACAACAAAACAGAAGGAGATTATTTTAGTTTTGGATTAGACAGAAGTAACGATTATCTATTTCAATTAAATTATTTAGGTAGATCTGAAAGTAGTGGTTTTTTTAGCCAACAATATATAATAACCGAAGGAGGTTTTAAATCTGTACTTCCAACAAGGTTTGCAAATCAGTTTATGGTTTCTAACAACTCAAGTATAGGTTTGTGGCGTTGGTTAGAAGTATATAATGATGTTGCTTTCTTAAAAAACAAAAACCAACCCCTATATTTTGCCTACGAAAACGGAGTTCGTTTTAACTTTGTTCATGAGATATTTGAAATTTATTTTCCTTTTTATTCAAACAATGGTTGGGAAATATCTAAAGCTGCTTATCCACAAAAAATTAGGTTTTCTTTATCAGCAGATATCAAATCTATTTACAATTTTTTTAAACGTGGCTTTTTATAATTTAACAACAATTAGCGCTGCTTTAATTTTTATTGAATTATTTTCAACAAAAACACCAAAAACACCTTTAAATTTACATAATTCTTTATAAATTATTAAATTTTTAGATATCAACTAAAAAAACTATCTTTGTACTACTTTAAAAATCTCACATAAATGCTGCAGGATACACATATAGAGAATAAACAAAAACTTTCTTTTGAGGGCTTTAAAACAGAAGTTTTAAACGACTACAGAATTGCTAAAATTAGCAGAGAATGTAGTTTATTAGGACGTAGAGAGGTTTTAACTGGTAAAGCAAAGTTTGGAATTTTTGGTGACGGAAAAGAAGTGCCACAATTAGCAATGGCAAAAGCCTTTAAATTGGGTGATTTTAGATCTGGATATTACAGAGATCAAACTTTTATGATGGCTATTGGAGAATTAACTGCCCAACAATTCTTTGCGGGGCTTTACGCACATACAGATATTAAAGCAGACCCAATGTCTGCCGGAAGACAAATGGGTGGTCATTTTGCTACACATAGTTTGCATGAAGATGGTAGCTGGAAAGATTTAACAAAACAATACAATTCTAGTGCAGACATCTCTCCTACTGCTGGTCAAATGCCACGTTTATTAGGTTTAGCACAAGCATCTAAAATATATAGAACAGAAAAAAGTGTTCAGCATAAATCTAATTTTTCTATCAACGGAAATGAAGTTGCATGGGGAACAATTGGAAACGCAAGTACCAGTGAAGGTTTGTTTTTTGAAACCATAAATGCCGCAGGAGTTTTACAGGTACCTATGTTAATGAGTGTTTGGGATGATGAGTACGGAATCTCTGTACACGCTAAACATCAAACGACAAAAGAAAGTATCTCTGAAGTTTTAAAAGGTTTTCAGAGAGACCATGAAAAAAACGGATATGAAATTTTTGTTGTAAATGGTTGGGATTATGTTAAATTAGTAGATATTTATAACAAAGCTGCAAAAATTGCACGAGAAGAACACGTACCCGTTTTAATTCACGTAAAAGAATTAACACAACCTCAAGGACACTCTACTTCTGGTTCTCATGAAAGATACAAAAGTAAGGATCGATTAAATTGGGAAAAAGAACATGATTGCATTACAAAAATGCGAAATTGGATTTTAGACTTTGAATTAGAAACTGAAAGCGGGGAAATTTTACGTTTTGTAGAATCTGAAGAAGAAATTATTATCTTAGAAAAAAAAATAAAAAAAGAAGTTGTAAGCGCAAAAAGAAATGCTTGGAATGCGTTTATTAATGAGATAAAAACAGAAGTAAATACAGCTTGTCAATTATTAGACAAAGTTGCAAATAAAAGTAAAAACAGTAGCTTTATTAATAAGCATAAAAAAGACTTAATAGCTATTGTAGAACCAACTAGAAAAGACATATTATCTGCAGCAAGAAAAACGCTTCGTTATATAAAGGATGAAAATTTTGCAGAAAAAATATTACTTCAAAATTTTATAAAAAATTCAATAGAAAAAGGAACTGAAAAATTCTCTACACACTTACACAGTGAATCGGATTTTAATGCGGTAGCTGTTGTAGAAAAGAAACCCGTTTACGCTAAAAACAAAACACTGGTTGACGCAAGAATTATTATGCGAGATAATTTTGATGCTATCTTAAAAAAACATCCAGAGGTAATTATCTTTGGTGAAGATGCTGGTTTTATTGGAGATGTAAACCAAGGTTTAGAAGGTCTTCAAGAAAAATATGGAGAAATAAGAGTTGCAGATACAGGTATTAGAGAAGCAACTATTATTGGTCAAGGTATCGGACTAGCAATGCGTGGCTTAAGACCTATTGCAGAAATACAATATTTAGACTATTTGCTTTACGCGTTACAAATTATGAGTGACGATTTAGCAACCTTACATTATAGATCTTTTGGAAAACAAAAAGCACCGTTAATTATTAGAACTCGTGGTCATAGACTAGAAGGAATTTGGCATGCTGGCTCTCCAATGGGAGGGATTATAAACAATGTTAGAGGAATTCATGTTTTAGTACCAAGAAACATGACAAAAGCTGCTGGTTTTTACAATACTTTATTAGAAGGTGATGAACCTGCATTGGTTATAGAATGTTTAAACGGATACCGATTAAAAGAAGAATTACCTATCAATTTAGGAGAATACAAAACACCCATCGGTGTTATTGATACCATTAAAGAAGGTACAGACATTACTGTTGTTTCTTATGGATCTACTTTAAGAATTGTAGAAGAAGCGGCTAAAGAATTACAACAAGTAAACATTGATATAGAGATTATAGATGCACAAAGTTTACTTCCTTTTGATTTAAATCATGATTGTGTAAAAAGTGTTGCAAAAACAAATAAATTATTAGTAATTGATGAAGATGTACCAGGTGGAGCTTCTGCATATATTTTACAAAATATTTTAGAAAATCAAAATGCATACATGCATCTAGACAGTAAACCTGCTACATTAACCGCAAAAGCACATAGAACCGCTTATGGAACAGATGGAGATTATTTTTCTAAACCTTCTTCTGAAGATGTTTTTGAAAAAATTTACGAGATAATGCATGAAGAGAATCCAAATAAATTTAAGAGTTTGTATTAAAACGGTAATTTTAATCTAAAAAACAAATGCTCAAAATTGAATAATTTTGAGCATTTGTTTTTTTTAACAGAACTATAAGATATACTTAAGAAAATACAAAAAGCTATTTAACTAATTTAGCTTCTTAATCCTTTTATCAAACTCTTTATGAAAAAAAACTTACTATTTTACTTTATTTTATTCCTTTCAATAACTACAACTGTAGAAGCTCAAAGGAAAAAATCAAAAGACAAAAAAACAGATCAAACCTCAAAAGTATCCCCAAAAAGTAAAACGCCTAAATATTCTGACTTTGTAAATAAAGACACAAAAACAGATGACGGACTTTTTAAAATTCATATCAATAAAGAAAAATTTATTTATGAAATTCCAAAATCTTACTTAGGTAAAGAAATGCTACTAGTAACCAGATTAAAAGACATTCCTGCTGGTTTAGGCGGTGGCTATGTAAATGCTGGTTCTAAAATTAACACACAAGTAGTCGTTTGGGAACAATTAAAAGACAAAATATTACTTAAAGTAAAATCTTACAATGCAGTAGCAAACGATTCTTTACCAATTTATAAATCAGTAAAATCGAACAACTTAGAACCTATTATTTATTCTTTTGATATTAAAACACAGAATCCAGACTCTACCGCTGTATTGGTTGATATAACAAAATTCTTTTCTTCGGATGTAAAAGCAATTTCTGGGCTACCATCTAGCTTCAGAAAAACATATAAAGTAAAAAAATTAGATGATTCTAGAAGTTTTATAAGCTCTATTAGAAGTTTTCCTAAAAACATAGAAGTTGTACAAAACTTTACTTTTGATGCGGATGCACCACCAAGTAATACAAGTACAAATACCATTACAATGCGCATCAATCAATCTATGATTTTATTACCAGAAAAGCCAATGACACCAAGAATTTACGACAAAAGGGTTGGTTATTTTTCTATTGGAAATGTAGACTACAGTTCTGAAGCTTTAAAAGCAGATGAAAAAAGATATATTAAACGTTGGAGATTAGAGCCAAAAGATATTGAAGCGTATAATCGAGGTGAATTGGTTGAACCAATTAAACCAATTGTGTACTACTTAGATCCTGCAACGCCAGAAAAACTTAGAAAAGATATAAAACAAGGGGTTGATGATTGGGCTAAAGTTTTTGAAACTGCTGGTTTTAAAAATGCAATTATGGCAAAAATGCCACCTACAAAAGAAGAAGACCCCGATTTTAGTATGGAAGATGTTCGTTATTCTTCTATTAGATATGTAGCAAGTACAACAAGAAACGCAACAGGACCAAGTGTTTCTGACCCTCGTTCTGGAGAGATTTTAGAAAGCGATATTATTTGGTATCACAACCATTTAAGATCTTACAGAAACAGATATTTAATAGAAACTGGTGCTGCAAACCCATCTGCAAGAACATTAGATACACCTGCAGAAGATATTGGAGAAATGATGAGAATGGTAATTTCTCATGAAGTTGGTCATGCTTTAGGCTTACCTCATAACATGGCTGCAAGTTATGCGTATCCTATAGATTCTTTACGTTCTGGAAGTTTTACACAGAAAAACGGAATTGCAGCAACGATTATGGATTACGCTCGTTACAATTATATTGCCCAACCTGGTGATAAAAACATCCGTTTTATAAGACAATTAGGTCCTTATGATCAGTACGCTATTAATTGGGGATATCGCGCAATACCAAATATCACAAAACCAGAAGACGAAGTAAAAACTTTAGACAAATGGATTGAAGACAAAGCAGACAACCCTGTTTATAGATTTGGTGGACAACGTTTTGACCCTTCTGCACAAACTGAAGGAATTGGAAACGACCAAGTAAAAGCAAGCACTTACGGTGTTAAAAACTTAAAAATTGTTGCTAAAAATCTTCCTAGTTGGACCTCTGATCAAACAAATAATTACGAAGATTTAGATGAATTATATGGCGAATTATTAAGTGTTTGGGGCAGATACGTGGGGCATGTTACCGGAAACATAGGTGGTGTTTATGAGTTTAATAAAAAACCATCGCAATCTGGAGACGTTTATGTACCTGTTACAAAAGCAAAGCAAAAAGAAGCGATGGCTTGGTTACAAAACAATGTTTTTAAAACTCAATACTGGTTGTTAGATAAAAACATTTTAAATAAGATTGAAGAAACAGGATACACAGAAAAATTAGGTCGTTACCAAGACAGATATTTAGGTACTCTATTAAATTACCGTACTTTAAATAGAATGATTGATGCAGAAGTAATTCAAAAAGAATTTTATGCAGCTTCAAACATGGTTAAAGATTTAAGAAAAGGTGTTTTTTCTGAAACTATTGCAACCAAAAATGTAGACTTACAAAGAAGAAACCTTCAAAAGGCTTTTATTGAAAGAATGCATGTTTTAATGAATGATGAAGATGCAAAAAACACCGATATTTCTTCTATCGTAAGAGGTGAATTAGAAGCATTAAAATACCAAGTAAATGTTGCTAGCAAAAGAGCAATAAATACAATTTCTAAATATCATTACAAAGACTGTTACGCTAAAATAAATAACATCTTAAATCCTAAGAAATAATCTTTATTTTCTTAATATTTTAATTCCTATTGCGCATTGTAAACATTGTTTCTTTGCGCAATAGTTATTTTTAAGCTCTAATAAAGCCTGACTTTCATAAGCGTTTTTTATGGTAACCCCTATTTCATCGAACTTAGAAATAATACTATTTTTTTCTGATTTTATTTTTTTAAGGATTATCAAAAACTCATTTTCATCAACCTCTCCTCTATTCTTTTGATATAAAAACTTTAACGGAACAATGGTATTTATCAACAATAAATCTACAAACGATTTTGTTATTTTTTTAGGTGATGATTTAGAAACTTTATCAAAAGTAAAGTGTGTTTTCCAAAACGGATTTACATTTACCTCAAACAAATCATAAAATTCTTTTAATGTTTCTGTTTGCATCATTTTAGAAAACAAATTAGCATGCAGATGATACAAAGAAATTAATTGAGCTATCCTTATGGTAGGAAAATTTGGTGGTCGCATTCTAAAAAAAGAAAACTGATTCTTAGAAATAGCTTTTAAATGATATTTGTGCTGCAAATATTTGTACTCATTTTTTAATTCTTGATGATACTCCTCCTCAACAACATCTTCTAAAAAACCTGCTTGTCCAAATAACAAAGAGGTAAGTTGTTTTTCATCATCTCTTACCTTTCTTAAAACAGAAAAATCAAAAGATTTTGCTAAATACAGAAAAGCATCTCCATTTACTTTTAATCCAAAGTTCTTGGCTAATAACTGAAACAGAACCACTTCAAAATCATTATTACTTGCAACTAAAAGCTGATTCATTTCATTAGACTTTCTTTCTAACCTTTCAAAAAACAAGCGTTCTTTCCAATTATCAATCGTAAAATCATCAATAGCATTAATTTCTGTTTCACAAGGAATCCAACCTTGTTTCGCAGAAAATAAATTCCGATAATTGTTTAACGCAGTATTAAATACAAAATTTTTTAAAACCAATACAGGTAAAGGTTTATTGTTTTTCATAAAAACAGTTGCATCATCTTCCCATACAACATGTAAAATAACAGCATCGTAATTTTCATCAACTTCGTGGTGATGCACATACCAGTCAGACGATTTTAAATGAATTTCTACATTACCAACCCAAAGTTGATTGTCTATTTTTAACTGAGCATTTAAAAAATCTGGTCCAGAATTATGGTTATGAATTCCTGTTTTTAAAATTGATAACGACTCTTTAGTCGTCGTTTTTAAATCATCAATAGAAAATAACTGGTACTTCCATACATAATGAAGAAAATCCTCATTCATAGTTTTTGTTTTCAAGATACAAAAAAAACATTTATACACTTATAAACATTTATAATCGCTTTAGAGAACTCATCTAAAAGAATGCCTTATTTTTGCACTATAATTAAGATAAATGAATATTATAGATAGTTTAAAATGGCGCTATGCTGTTAAAAAATTTGATTCAGAAAAACAACTTTCAGAAACACAAATAAACACATTAAAAGAAGCTTTTAACTTAACAGCAACTTCTTACGGTTTGCAGCCTTTAAAGCTAATCGTAATTAAAAATAAAGAAATTCAGAAAGAATTGGTAACTCATTCTTGGAACCAAAACCAAATACTAGAAGCATCTCATGTTTTGGTTATTTGCATTCCAGACAGCTACACAAATACAGAAGTAGAAAATTACTTTAGTTTGTTAAAGAAAATCAGAAACACACCAGATGCTATTATAAAACCTTTTAAAGATTTTTTAACTGCAGATATTGAAAGAAAAACGCAAGAAGAATTAACTTTATGGAATAAAAACCAAGCTTATATAGCATTAGGTAATTTAATGACCGTTTGTGCTGTAGAAAAAATTGATGCTTGCCCAATGGAAGGTTTTATTCCTGAAAAATATGATGAAGTTTTAAACCTAAATACTCAAAATTTAAAATCGATTTTGGTATTACCTGTAGGTTTTAGAGCAGACGATTGCTACATGAAAGATTTAACAAAAGTTAGAAAAGAAACGCAAGACATTGTAATAGAAATAAACTAAATTTATACCATAAAATTATTTGATAAAATGAGTGAAGCAGTAAGAAATTTAGAGCCTAAAATTGTTTGGAATCACTTTTCAGATTTAAATGCAGTTCCTCGCCCTTCTAAAAAAGAAGAACGTGTAATTAAGTTTATGGTTGATTTTGGAAAAAAATTAAACCTAGAAACTTTTGTAGACAAAGTAGGTAATGTTATTATTACAAAACCAGCAACAAAAGGTTTAGAAGACAGACAAACAGTAGTTTTACAGAGTCATTTAGACATGGTTCATCAAAAAAACTCAGACACTAATTTTGATTTTGACAAAGAAGGAATTAAAATGTTGATTGATGGAGATTGGGTTACGGCAGACGGAACTACTTTGGGTGCAGATAACGGTTTAGGTGTTGCAGCAATTATGTCTATTTTATCTTCGGATGATTTACAACACCCAAATATTGAAGCTTTATTTACCATTGATGAAGAAACTGGTATGACAGGTGCAATGGGTTTAGAAGGAGGAATCTTAAAGGGTGATATTCTTTTAAATTTAGATACAGAAGAAGATGATGAAATAGGAATGGGTTGTGCTGGTGGCATAGATGTTACAGCAACTAGAACTTATGCTAAAGAAGAAGTTTCTAAAAACTCTATTGCATATTCAATTACCGTAAAAGGTTTAAATGGAGGCCATTCTGGAATGGACATTATAAAAGAATTAGGAAATGCAAACAAGATTATGAATCGTTTGTTATTTGACGGTTACACAAATTTTGGTTTACATATTTCTGAAATAAATGGAGGTAGTTTACGTAACGCAATTCCTAGAGAAAGTAGTGCAATTGTTACTGTAGACCTTATTTCTAAAGAAGCTTTTCTTTTAGAAACCAACTTACTTATTAACATTATAAAAGAAGAGTTCTTAACATTAGAACCTAACTTAACTGTTGAAATACAAGAAATTACTTCTCCAGAAAACGTAATGGAATTAGGTGTACAAGAAGGTTTATTAAAATCTATTTATGCAGCTCATAATGGAGTTTATAGAATGAGTCCAGATATTGCTGACTTGGTAGAAACTTCTAACAACATTGCAAGAGTAATTGTAAAAGACGGACATATTAAAATTGGTTGTTTAACGCGTTCATCATCAGAAAGTAATAAATCTGATTTAGCAAACTCGTTAAAATCTGCTTTTGAATTATCTGGTTTTGATGTTGATTTATCTGGTGAATATCCTGGTTGGCAACCAAATGTAAACTCAGCTATTTTAGACGTAGTATCTAATTTATATGAAACTTTACATGGAGAAAAAGCACATGTTGCTGCTTGTCATGCTGGTTTAGAATGTGGAATATTAGGACAGAATTACCCAGAAATGGATATGGTTTCTTTTGGACCAACTATAAGAGGAGCACACTCTCCAGACGAAAGAGCAGGGATAATATCTACACAAAAATTCTGGAAGTTTTTAATAGAAATTTTAAAGAACATACCAAAAAAATAAAATATTACAACATGTTTAAAACCGAAGTTTACGCTTCGGTTTTTTTTATTTAATTTTGTTTAAAAGCTTTAAAAAAACAAACATATACAACTAAAAACAAGCTAGTTACATTTTTACCTTTTTGTTAACATCTTTCACTTTATAAAAACAGAAAAAAACGTAATTTTACTTTTTCTAAAGAAAACTTGTATAATGGGTAAAATAATTGCAATTGCAAATCAAAAAGGGGGTGTTGGTAAAACAACAACAAGCATTAATTTAGCTGCTTCTTTGGGGGTTTTGGAGAAAAAGATTTTGTTAATTGATGCAGATCCACAAGCAAATGCTTCTTCGGGTTTAGGTATTGATATAGAAACTGTAGCTTACGGAACCTACCAAGTATTAGAGCATTCTGTCTCGGTTAAGGATGCGATTGTAAAAACAGATTCTCCAAATGTAGACATTATACCTGCACACATAGATTTAGTGGCTATTGAGATAGAATTAGTAGACAAGCAAGATAGAGAATACATGTTAAAAAAAGCGCTAGTCGAGTTAAAAGACGATTACGATTATATATTAATTGATTGTGCACCATCATTAGGTTTAATTACTTTAAACTCATTAGTAGCTGCAGACTCTGTAATTATTCCTATTCAATGCGAGTATTTTGCTTTAGAAGGTTTAGGTAAATTATTAAACACCATAAAAAGTGTACAAAATATTCATAATTCTGAGTTAGATATTGAAGGTTTATTATTAACCATGTTCGACTCTAGATTACGACTATCTAATCAAGTAGTAGACGAAGTTAGGAAACATTTTTCTAGCATGGTTTTTGACACCATTATTAGACGAAATACCCGTTTAGGAGAAGCTCCTAGTTACGGAGAAAGTATTATTGCATACGATGCAACAAGTAAAGGTGCTGTAAATTACTTAAATTTGGCACAAGAATTATTAAAAAAGAATTCGTAAAATGGCAAAAGCAACTAAGAAACAAGCTTTAGGAAGAGGATTATCTGCTTTATTACAAGAATCATCTAATGTTATTTCTGCATCTGATAAAAATGCGGAAAAACTTGTTGGAAGTATTATTGAAATAGAATTAGACTTAATTGATGTAAATCCATATCAACCAAGAACTTATTTTGATGAAGAGTCCTTAAGAGAATTAGCCAGTTCTATAAAAGAATTAGGTGTAATTCAGCCAATTACAGTTAGAAAGATAGATAAAAATAAATTTCAATTAGTTTCTGGTGAGCGACGCTTTAGAGCATCAAAACTAATAGGAAACACAACAGTACCAGCATATATAAGACTTGCCAACGACCAAGAAATGCTAGAAATGGCCTTGGTAGAAAACATACAACGTAAAAACTTAGACCCTATAGAAGTTGCCTTGTCTTACCAACGCTTAATTGATGAAATTCAATTAACTCAAGAAGAATTAAGTACAAGAGTTGGTAAAAAACGCTCTACAGTAACCAATTATTTACGTTTGCTAAAATTAGACCCAATTTTACAAACTGGTATGCGAGATGGTTTTATTTCTATGGGTCATGGACGTGCAATGATTAACGTAGAAAACACAGAAGACCAACTAGCAATTTACGAAAAAATATTAAGAGATAAATTGTCTGTAAGACAAACGGAAGACTTAGTAAAGAGTTTAAAATCTGGTACGGTTGCTAAACCAAAGAAAAAAGCAGTACCAAACTACATTAAAAGTAGTGTTAAAGATATTAGCGAATACTTTGGGCATAAAATAGACGTTACAGTTAGTAATAATGGTAAAGGAAAAATTTCAATTCCTTTTCATTCTGAAGAAGATTTCAATCGAATAAAAAACTTATTAAAATAAGTGCTTTCAAAAAAATATATACTTATAATATTCCTTGCTTTTTTTTCTGCAACCTTTTTTGGGCAGAAAGATTCTCTTAATGTAAAAGGTGTAAAAGTTAAAGGAGACATTAAAATTGAAAAAGGTGGAATTTACAATGCTGTAGCCCCATCTAAAGCAGCATTTTATTCTGCTATATTTCCTGGAATGGGACAAGTTTATAATAAAAAATACTGGAAAGCTCCAATTGTTTGGGGTGCTATGGGAACTAGTATTTATTATTATTTAGACAACAACAAAGAATACAAAAGATATAGAACTGCATACAAACTAAGAAAAAACAACTTAGTAGATGAATTTACGGTTGATGGAAAAGAGGTTATTTCTTTAGAAACTTTAGAAAGAGCACAAGATCAATTAAGAGAAAATAGAGATATGTCTCTTTTAACAACAGTAATCTTGTATGTTTTGCAAATTGTAGAAGCTAGTGTAAATGCACATTTACTGCAATTTAATACAGATGATAATTTATCATTTAAACCTACTTTTATAAACGACCCAATATATGTAGAGGCTCCAAAAGTAGGTCTAACCATTAAATATAATTTTTAAAATGAAGATTGCACTATTAGGATATGGAAGAATGGGGAAAGAAATTGAAAAAATTGCTTTATCTCGTGGACATGAAATAGTTATTAGAAAAGACGTAGATGATGTAATAGATATTACTTTGGCAGATGTTGCCATCGATTTTAGCGTACCTTCTTCTGCTTATAACAACATAACAAACTGTATAAACAATAAGGTTCCTGTTATTTCTGGAACTACAGGTTGGTTAGATAAATATAATG
This sequence comes from Polaribacter sp. L3A8, assembly GCF_009796785.1. NCBI lineage: Bacteria > Pseudomonadati > Bacteroidota > Flavobacteriia > Flavobacteriales > Flavobacteriaceae > Polaribacter > Polaribacter sp. L3A8. Next base: position 4,008,735 of record NZ_CP047026.1, on the reverse strand, counting down.
ATGCAGTTGCACTTTGTAAAGAAAAAAACAGCGCCTTTATTTATGCTTCTAATTATAGTTTAGGAGTAAATATTTTCTTTGAGCTAAACAAACAATTGGCAAAGATGATGAGTTCTTTAGAAGACTACAATATTTCTATGGAAGAAATTCATCATACAAAAAAATTAGACGCTCCAAGTGGAACTGCAATTACGTTGGCAGAAGGAATTATAGAAAATTCTTCTAAAAATAATTGGGAGTTAGACGAAAAAACATCCGAAGAAAACATCCCTATTGTGGCAAAAAGAATTCCTGATGTACCAGGAACTCACACCGTTTGGTATGACTCTGAAGTAGATTCTATAGAAATAAAACACACAGCACATAGCAGAAAAGGATTTGCTTTAGGAGCTGTTGTTGCTGCAGAATGGATTATTGGAAAAAAAGGCGTTTTTACGATGAAAGATGTGTTAAACATCCGTTAAAAACAGTAACATTACGGCGATTTATCGTCTTATAAAAAATAAAATTATTCTCTTTAGAGAAAATTAAAGTATACAATTATGACATTTACAGAATGGTTTATCTTTTTTTTAGTGATACAAGTAATTCATTTTCTTGGAACTTGGAAATTGTATGTAAAAGCAGGTAGAAAACCTTGGGAAGCAGCAATACCTATTTATAACGGTATTGTTTTAATGAGTATTATTAAACGCCCAAAATGGTGGATTATTTTATTATTCATTCCTATTGTAAACTTATTAATGTTTCCTGTTATTTGGATAGAAACCATTAGAACTTTTGGTTTTTATAAAAAAATAGATTCCCTTTTAGTAATTCTAACCTTAGGTTTGTATATTTTTTATATCAACTATGGTACAGATGCTGCGTATAACGCAGAAAGAAGTTTAAAACCACGCTCTGAATTAGGGGAATGGGTAAGCTCTATTACTTTTGCTATTATTGCAGCAACCTTAGTGCATACTTATTTTATGCAACCTTTTACCATACCAACATCTTCTTTAGAGAAGTCTTTATTAGTAGGAGATTATCTTTTTGTTAGTAAGTTTCATTACGGAGCAAGAGTTCCATCTACAGTAATTGCTGCACCAATGGTACATGACTCTTTACCTATTGTAGGAACTGCATCTTATTTAAAAAAGCCACAATTACCTTATACCCGTTTACCTGGTTTACAAGATATTAAAAACAACGATATTGTTTGTTTTAATTGGCCTGCAGACACGTTGGCAACTATGTGGGGAGATACTTCTGGTAAATTCACCTACAAACCTGTAGATAAGAAAACCAACTATGTTAAGCGTAGTGTAGGTATTGCAGGAGATTCTTTAGAAATTAGAGATGGTTACGTGTACATTAACGGACAAAAGAATAAATTACCATACAGAGCAAAAATTCAATTTTATTATACATACGAAGCAAAATCTGCCATTGACATCAATAACTTTCCTAAGTTTTTAATCAAGAAAGAAAGAACGGGTGTTTACAAAATTTTAAATGAATATTGGAACAACCCTAAAGTACAAGAAGCTTTTAAAAACGGAGCAAATTTATCTAAAATAGGTTCTGACTCTCTATATACAGAAGTTGCTGGTGGCGTTTCTCAAGATTTAGCGAGCCGTCTAAAGATGACGAATGTAGCTAACAAAATAAACATCAATTTAACAGAAGATGAAGTTATCGAGCTTAAAAAATATCCTTCAACAGTTTCTGTTAAAAAGGTAAATTATGGTGCTGATAATTCTATTTTTCCGCATATAGAGGCAAATAAATGGAGTCAAGATAATTTTGGACCAATCTACATACCAAAGGCTGGTGCCACAGTAAAAATAGATGCTAAATCTATTCCTTATTATGCCCAAATTATTAAAAACTACGAAAACAACGATTTACAAATTGTAGGAGAAAATATTTTTATCAATGGTAAAAAAGCAGATTCTTATACTTTTAAACAAAACTATTATTGGTTGATGGGAGACAACAGACACAACTCTTTAGATGCCCGTTATTGGGGATATGTGCCTTTTGATCACGTTTTAGGTAAACCAGTTATGATTTGGTTTAGTTGGGATGCAAATGCACCTACTTTTGGAGAAAAAATAAAATCTATCCGTTGGGACAGAATGTTTACTACTGTTGGTGGAGATGGAGAACCTATTTCTTATAGATACTACGTTTTAGCTTTAATAGGTTTATATATTGGCTTTAGTTACTATAAAGGTAAAAAAGTAAAAAAATAGTTTCAATAAAAAATTTTCAGTAGCAAATAACAATTCTAATAATTGCTACTGAAAATTGAATACCAATAAAAAATGGCACTGTTTATACCAACATACTTTGGTCCTATTTCTCAATATACAGAAATTGTAAAATCAGATTCAGTTGTTTTTGAAATGGAAGATAATTTTCAGAAACAAAGCTATAGAAATAGATGTTACATCTTTAATGCTAACGGAAAACAGTTATTAAACATTCCTGTTAAAGATAAAAACAAAGGCAGTTCTAAAAGAAAAAAAACAAAAGACTTGTTGGTAGATAATGATGCCCATTGGCAATTACATCATCTAAAATCTTTACAAACAGCTTATAGAACTTCTCCTTTTTACGAATTCTATGAAGATGATTTACGTACTATTTTTACAAAAAAATATACTTTTTTACAAGATGTAAATATTGATGCACATCTGTTTATTGCTGATGCATTGCAAATACCTTTAACTTATTATAAAACAGAAGAATATAGTATAAATCCAGATGGAAACGATTTTAGAGAATTAGCTGATGTAAAAATTCAACCTAAAATTCCAGTAGAAAAATATATTCAAATGTTTGATGATAAACATGGTTTTATACCAAATTTATCTATTTTAGACTTACTTTTTATGGAAGGGCCAAATACCATTAGTTATTTATAACTATCTTTAGTCACCCCTTTCTTATCAATTAAAACAAATAATATTTCTTAATGCAAAAAATATTACAAGATTTTACAGCTAAATTTAAAGGTATTTCTCAAAATAGTATTAAAAAGTTTTTAAGTTTAGCGACAGAAGATACCTATAAAAAAAAAGAAGTTATTAGTAAAACAGGAGAAGTCTCTAAAGATTTTTATATTATAAAATCAGGCGTTGTTCGGTCTTTTTATTCTGATGAAAAAGGAAAACAATCTATAAGAACCCTTTTTACAGCACATAGAACTACCGGTTCTTTAGCATCTCTTATTACTAAAAAACCAAGTATACTTACCTATGACTGCTTAACAGATTGTGTTGTTTATAAGTTTAACTTTAATGAATTAAAAAATTTAGCAGCAACAGATATAGAAATAGCAAACCTGTATTGTACTATGCTAGAGTTTCTTTTTTTAAACATGGAATCTAGAATTTACGATTTAACGCTATTGAATGCCACAGAAAAATACTTGAAATTAAAAGAAGAAATACCAGATATAGAAAACCTTATCGCTCAATATCATATTGCTTCCTATTTAAATATAACTGCAGTTCAGTTAAGTAGAATTAGAAAAGAAATCTACTCAAAATAAATTCTATTAACATATGTCAATTTTTATAGCCCTATAATTTGATACATTTGTTGTCAATATCCCCCGAATATTATTTTTTTATATCAAAAAGGCTTACTTTCGGGTAAGCCTTTTTGATTTTTTATGACTATCGAGTTTCTTATCCATTATTCCCTTCATTTTATAGCACCATTTTTTATAGCTTACTTTTTCTTTAAAAGTAACTGGAAGATTGTTTATGTAATTTTTATCTGTTCTATGCTTGTAGATTTAGATCATTTGTTAGCTACCCCTATTTTTGACAAAAATAGATGTAGCATTAACTTTCACCCCTTACACTCTTATATTGCCATTGGGCTGTATAGTATTGGGTTACTCTTTAAGAGAATAAGAGTACTTTGTTTAGCATTACTTTTTCATATGCTAACAGACTATATAGATTGTTATTTGTAGTATTTTTTAAGTAAACTATCAATTTCATTAGAAATTCTCAATTTCAAAACCAAATAAACATAAACAACAGTAAGTAATATACTTTTTAATGCAATGTTGATTACTGGTGATATATTAAATTTAAAGATTTGAATTTCTGGTAAAGAAAAATCCCAAAAATAAAAAGCACTAAATAAAACAAGTATAATCAAAACCATTTTCCAAGATTTCTCTGTAAAAGGTGTAATTGTAAACTTTTTATGCACAAACCACAACTTAACTGTATTAAAAAGAACAATTGTAATTAGCGTAGACAAAGCCAAACCATCTGTACCTAAATCAACATTAAAATAAAATAACTCATTTAAAAAATAGACGCAAACAGACATTCCTACAGCTAAAGGTAAAGCAACTTTATAGAATTTAGAATTGTTTATAATTGCTCCATTGCTTCCTAAAAACATGGTATATAGTTTAGCTAAAGAAATCATTAAAACTACATATTCTCCACCTGCATATCCTTTTTCTGGCATCAATTTAAAAAGCTCGCTAACACCACAATTCACTAATAAAAAAAACAATCCTCCTATTAAAAGAAGATTTATAGAACTTTTCTTATATAAATTTTCTACTTCTTTTGTATTAAATTCATTTAAAGATTTTGATGTTAGTGGTTGTAAAATTTGCGTCATCGCTCTACTTGGAGCTTCTATAAAAGAGCCAATAAAAACAGCTACAGAATAATATGCCGCTTTTTCGATAGCATCTTTTCCTGGAATCATAATTTTATCAATATCTAATAAAATGGCTCCAGCACTTCCTGCCAAAATAATGTATCCAGAATATTTTATAACTTCTAAGAAATTGTCGGGTAACTTAAAATAGAACTTAGGAAAATACATAGAAAAAGCATAAAACATCATTACAAATGCTCTAACAATGTATGCAATCGTTAAATAGAATATAAATTCAGATTTTGTTATAAAACCAAAGAAAACGGCTAATAACAACACCATTACGATAACACGGTTCCAAAGTTCTTTTAAAACATTTCCAAAAACCGTTTGAAACTGCACCTTAGTCCAAGAATAAAACAATTCAAAATAAGCACAAGCAACTGCTACTAAGTAAATAAAAAAAGTATAATTTTCTATAATTTGATTCTCTTTAGTTACCTTACTCATAATCCATTCGTGAAAATAGTCCCAAAAAAAACCAATTGGTAACGCAATAAAAATAGGCAAGAAAATTACAGAAGATAAAAACCTATCTTTTTGTTCTTTTGTTTCGTAAGAAGAATAAAATTTAACAATAGTATATTGAATACCAAATGCCGTTAATGGCATAATTAAATTAGATGCAGACAACAGAAATGTAACCATTCCATAAAACTCAGACTCTAAAAATCTTGGATAAAAAACAATAGTATTTACTCCGCCGATTAAGAATGCTGCATAAATAATAATGGTATTTCTAAAAGATTGTTTTAATACAATTCCCATATTACGAATGTAAACTTTTAATAATCAAGGCTAACTCTTTGGTTAATTCTTTTCTGTGGTATTTCTCTATATTTTTAGAGTTTACATCTAAATTTCCTATTTTATATTGATGATATAATTTTTCTATTTCTGACGATAATTTTTCTTCATTATCAAAATCAATTACAACACCGGCATTGGTGTCTTTTAATATTTCTGATAAATCTCCATCTTCTGGACCAATTGCTAAAATGGGTCTTTTTGCTGTTAAATACTCAAATAATTTTCCGGTTAAAATTCCTTTTGATTTTTTTACATTCGGTATCAACAATAATAAAACCTGAGCTTTTTGTTGATAATTAATAGCTACATCATGAGAAACATACCCAACAAAATTTGTGTTTTCTTTTAGGTTATTGCTTTTTATTTCCTGTTTTACTTCTTCAGAAATATCTCCAATAAAATTTAACTGTAAATCATTTTTAAAAGCTGAATTACCTATACATAATTGTTGTAAAACTTTAAATAATCTTTTAGGGTTACTTTGTTTAGGTAACAAACCAATATAAGATATTGTAAATTTATCATCTAAAACAGTTGTCTTACTTGTTAAAACTTCATCATCAAAACCATTGGTAATCACTTCTACTCTACTTGCTTTTTTAGCAAATTCCTCTTTTAGAGAATTGCTAACAGTTAACACACAATCAGCATTTTTTAAAACACTTTCTTCTAATCTTTTATTTCTATTTTTAGCAAAAGACAATTGCTTAAAATCTTTGTTATAATATAAATCTGACCAAGGATCTCTAAAGTCTGCAAGCCATTTAATATTATTTTTTTGATGTAATTTCTGAGCAATTAAATGCATACTATGAGGTGGACCTGTAGAAATTATGGTATCAATTTTATTAACATCTAAATACTTTTGAAGATATTTTACAGAAATCTTTACCCAAAATACTTTAGGATCTGGAATAAAAAAATTACCACGAATAAAAGACAAAACTCCCCCGTTACTTACATTAGAAATTCCACTTTTTTGTTTTTTATGTTTTTTCCAAAAAAGGACATCTGTAGGCTCCAAAATTGGTTGTTTTAAAATTTCAATATTATTAGGAACTTCATTAATAAGCGTAGCATCTTCTTTCGGATAATTGGCATTATCAACCGTATATACAACAGGTTCTACACCAAATTCTTGTAAATATTTTACAAACTTTAACCAACGTTGCACTCCTGATCCTCCCGCAGGTGGCCAATAATATGTAATTATTAATACTTTCAAGATTCTAAATTATCGTATAAATGTAGCAGTTTTTTTTCAGTAAACTCCCAGTTTAAATCACCATTGTAGGATAACTCAAAACCATTAGCAGCTTTTTGGGTTGCTAGCTCATAATTATTATAAATTTCTACCACTTCCTTAGAAAAACTATTGGCTTTTCCTGCTTTAAAAATGAATCCAATGTCATTCGATTTTACAACTCTTTCTAAAGGAGCGCAATTAGATACTAATAACGGTTTTTTTGATAGTAAAACCTGATATAATTTATGCGGAATTGTACTTTCTGTATGCAAGTTAGAAATATGTGGAATTATATTTACATCAGAACTTTGCATAATTCTAGCAACTTCTTTAAATGGTTGATTTCCGTAAATAACTACATTTTTACGAACATCAAATTCATCTATTAAATTTTCTAAATAATTTCTCACATCTTTATTTGCAGGACCTACGAGTGCCAATAAAGCATTAGGAATTTGTTTAGAAACCTCTTGCATCCCTTCAATAGCTGTTTGTAAACCTCTATGAGGACCAAACCCACCAACGTACGAAATGATAAATTGATCTTTATGTTCTTGAAAAAAAGAATTTTCAACAGTACCAAAATTAGCTACAAAGTCTTTTTTTTCCGAATTGGTAATTACAGTAATTTTACTTTCATCTATTAAGGTATCAGCAACAATTCTGTCTTTCATCTCCTCTACAACCGCAATAATTTTATCGTATTTTTTAATGATACGGTTTTCATAATTTTGCCATCTATTATAATTAAAAAATAGTTTATTTTTTAATCTTATTACAGGATTTTTTCTCCAAGAAAACCAAGTTAATAAAGCAGCTGCATAATTTTCATGTAAATCTAAAACAGATTTTAAATGGTACTTTTTAGCCGCTAAAAAACCTGTTTTTGCAAGAGGTAAATCATGCACATGAAGTACATTAATATTATTTTTTTTGATAATTTCTGGTAAAATATCATGAAACTTTGGATGCACAAAATTGATAGCTAACCGCATATCAATCAATCCTTTTTCTGTAAAACTTTTATAAAATATGTCTCTTAATACCGTTACGTTATTAATAACCTCTTTCTTAGGGTCATTTTCTTTTTTACAACATAAAACAAATACAGTGTGTTTTAACGCTAAAGACTCAGCTTCTTTTCTAACCCGAATATCTGCAGGGTAATATCCATCTACAATCATTAAAATAGATTGCACTTTCGGTTTATTTTGTTGCATACACTGCGTAATATCTTGGAGTAAATTTGCGTAAAATGGGTCTAAACCCAATTTTATCAATCGGACTTGTCCATTTTTCTTTTTCTTGAATTTGCCAACCAGATTTCTCTAACAACCAATCAAATTGCCAATCTTCAAACTCATGATAATGTCTGTCCCACATATCTATTTTGCTTCTGTAGGCTTTTGCAAACCATAAATTTAAAGGAATGGTTGCTATCAATTTAGTAGTTTCTATTTCTTTTAAAACATTAAAAGGAGCTAACAAATGCTCAAAAATTTCAAAAGCAGTAACAGCATCCACCTTATGTTTTTTTACTATTTCGGGCAAAACATCTAAATCTTCTCCTTCTGTATTAATTACAGTATATCCATTTTGTTCCATAATTTCAGAAAAAGGATTTCTAATTCCTAAATCTAAAATTACTGCCGGACTTGGTAGTACTTTTTGCAAAAAAGCTAAAGTGTGTTCGTATCTTTTAGATGGAATTTTACTATACATTCATTTTTGTTTTCTTTTGATTATAAAAAATTCCACCAGCTGTTATCAACAATAATAAAGCATACGATGATAATGAAATAATTTTTCCTTGCTGAATTACTTTGGGTTCAAACTTAAACTCAATGGTATGTTCTCCGGCAGGAATACTCATTCCTCTTAACACATAATTTACTCTTACATGAGGTGTTAATTTTCCGTCAACATAAGCATTCCAACCATCTTTATAATAAATTTCAGAAAAAACGGCAAACTGTTCTTTTGCTGTTTTAGATTGATATGTTAACGTGGTAACATCATACTTTAAAAGTTGAATTCTTGCAGTTGAATCAACTTCTTTTGGAAAACGAATGTCATTTTCTTTAGAAGAATCCTTTTGATAAACGGCAACTTGCTTTGTATTTAAAGAATCCAAAGCCAGAATTTCTTCATTAGCAGAACCTACAACTTTTACACGTTCTACAAACCAAGCATTTCCATTAGCATCTGGGTTTAATTGCGATTGCTTTTCTCCTTTATCATTACCAATAATAAAATACTTTGTATTTAACATGTTTAAAACTTGCATGTTATTTTTAGCAATTTGAAAATCGAACAATTCTTGATAACGACCTAATTTTGCCGCATGATATCCTCCTATAGATTGATGAAAATAAGAGGTACTTCCATCATTCATTGGGTTTACTGTAAAATTACCAACTCTAAAATGTGTTTTGTCTTGCAATATCATTTTATCGGCTGTAGAAGCTGTAAATGGTTTTTCTATTTTTCTTGCAGATTCAAAATCGTCTTCATTTACATATTTCTTATCAACAGAAATTAAATCAAACAACACAAAAACCGTTAATGCAATTACTGCAATCCCTTGTTTTAGCTTATTTTTTAACAGCATCCATAAAACACCTGCAGAAAGTATCATTAAAAATAACGAACGCAAAGTATCCATAAATAACATCGATTTTCTATCAGAAATAATAGCGTCTGTTAAACCCGGTAACTGTTTGTATTGTGCATCTCTTATTCCTTCAAAAGTAGAAAATCCGTGTGCTAATAAAAATCCTACAATAATTAATCCTCCAAAAGTATATACTGCTTTTTTAAGTGCGTCTTGTTTTTCATCCGAAGAAATTTTAGAAGAAAAGAATTGTTTTAAAGCCAATATACCTAGAATAGGCACACATAATTCGGCAATGATTTGTATAGATGAAACTGCTCTAAATTTATTGTATAAAGGAAAGTAATCAATAAAAAAGTTGGTTAAAATATCAAAATTCCTTCCCCAACTCATTAAAATTGAAAAGACTGTTGCGGCAACTAACCATTGTTTTAAACGTCCTTTTACCAAGAAAACCCCTAAGAAAAATAGAAAGAAAATTACGGCACCAATATAAGCAGGTGCTTCTACAATATTTTGATCTCCCCAATAAGTAAGCGCTTGCTCAGAATATTCTTTTGCCGCTTTTTTACCTGCTTTATCTTCTATGGTTTGAAAAAAGTTAGAGCCTTCTCCTAATTTTTCAACCGTTCCACCCCCCATAAAACGTGGAATGAATAAATTAAAAGTCTCTAATTTGGCATAACTATATTCTGTAATATAGGCTTTATCTAGTCCTTTACTTGCGGCTTTTTTTGTTCCATCAGGATTAATTGTTAATTCAGATTTTCCTCTGGTACTATAATCTGCATATTCTTTCATCGCCATTAAACGAGAAGAATTGGCACCAATGCCTAATAAAACCGCTGCAAGAATTACAACAACTTGTTTTATAAAAGTCGGAATTATTTTTTCTTTAATTGCATGGATCAACTCTACAATACCTAAAATTATTAAGGCAAAGCCCAAATAATAGGTCATCTGAGGATGATTTGTATAAATTTCTAAAGCCATTGCGACTCCAGTAACCAAAAAACCAAGAATGTATCGTTTTTGAAAAACCCATAATAATCCGGCTAAAACTAAAGGCATATAAGCAATTGCATGTGCTTTTGCATTATGACCTGCACCAAAAATAATGATGAGATAAGTAGAAAAACCAAAGGCGAGCGATCCTAAAATGGCCAATCTCCAATTGACTTTTAAAGCCATCATCAATACAAAAAAGCTTAAAAAATACAAAAAAGTATAATCTGCAGGTCTTGGTAAAAAGCGTAAAGTTCTGTCTAAAACTCTTACAAAATCATTCGGATAATAAGCACTTACTTGATATGCTGGCATCCCGCTAAAAGAAGCACCTGTCCAATAAGGTTCTGCATTTTTATCCGCTCTAAAATCTTTAATCTCTTTTACCATTCCGGTAAATTGAGTAATATCAGACTGATTTAGTTTTTCTCCTTTTAAAAGCGGATGAAAATAGATAATTGAAGCCAATGCAAAAATGGCTACAGCACCTATATATGGTAAAAATTTGGTGAACTTCATAAATTAATCTATTTCTTCAAAATCGACATATTCTCCAACAGAGTTTTTACTTTGTTGCTGCCCACCTGGTTTTTTGTCTATTACGGTTTCTCCTTCAGAAACCGTACTTTTTTGTTCTTGTTGCGCTCCTCCATATTGCTGTTCTGCCTTCTTTTGAATTGTTTCCGCAGCTTTTTTAATTAAAAAAGGCGCAAATAATTTTGCTAAAAACTTAAAAGCATAATAAAAAAGAACAATAAAAAAAATTGTTTTTAATAATCCCATTCAAATATATATTTATAAAAAAATCAATCAAAAATAACAATTTGAATACAATTGCAGCGTTTAGAAACTATAAAACTTTCTTAAACTCAAAAAACTAGCGTTTGCTTTTAAAAAATAGCATTTTTAACCTATGTTTGTGTAACAGATAGATACAACTTATAAAATCGTATCCTAATTTATGAAAAAACTTTTTCTACAACTTTCTATTGTCTTTATAATACTTGTAAACCACTCCCTACAAGCACAATACACAGACATCATAAACTCTAATAAACCTGGTTTTTCGGAAAGTCCTTATAGTGTTGGTACAGGCGTTTATCAGTTTGAGAGTAATTTTTTCTTTAAAAACACGAGTATAGAACCTCTTTTTTCGAGACCACAAGCTTATGGTGCAGATTTACTTTTTAGAACTGGTTTTTTTCTTGAAAAACTAGAATTAAATGCGCAAGTAACCTATCAAAAAGATAAAGTAGCTTTTAAAAACATATTTACGTCTCATTATTTTACTTCTGGTTTTAGTAAATTTACCATTGGTGCAAAGTATTTATTGTTTCAACCAGAATACACCGATAAGACAAAAGAAATTAGAAGTTGGAGAAGACGAAATGCGTATGACAAAAAAAGGTTAATACCCTCGGTTGCTCTTTATTTAGGTGTAAATACAGATGTTGTAAGTAAAGATTATAAAGCAGAAAGTGTATCGCCTAAATTAGGCATACTCCTACAACAAAATCTTACCAACGAGTTTAATATTATTTATAATGTGTATTATGATAAAATGGGAACAGATTTTTCTGAATTCTCATACATCATTACTGCTACCCAAAACTTTAACTACAATTGGTCTGGTTTTGTAGAGCATCAAGCAACCTATTTAAATAATCAAAATAATTTAAATTTAGGTGCTGGTTTAGCCTATCTATTCCATCAAGATTTACAAATTAACACCTCAGCCAGATATATTAAAGAAGGAAAAGCTCAAGGTTTTTATGGAGGTTTCGGAATTTCTTATAGAATTGACTCACATCACGATGCATATACAGATTTAGATGAAAACGGAAAACAACTAAAAAGCACTCCAATAAGTAGATACGATAAAAAACAAAATAGTTTCTTTAATAGAATTTTTAATGTTTTTAAGAAAAAAGATAAAAAGAAAACAATTAAAAAAAGAAGTAGGAAAAGAAGTAGAGAAAGTACTTCTACAAAAGAAAAGAAAGGTGGTTTTTTAGGAATCTTTGGTAAGAAAAAGAAAAAAGAAGAAACAGATATAGAAAAACTAGAACGAGAAATTAAAGAGCTAGAAAAAGAAGTTGAAAAAGGAGATGACTAAAATAACAATTAGAAATACTATTTTTGTAATATGATTACAATTAAAAAAATGACAACGAAAAAGGAAATGAAACAATTTGTTACATTTCCTTTTTCGTTATATAAAGATAATAAGTATTGGGTACCGCCTATAATTAAAGATGAAGTTGACAATTTTGACCCAACAAAAAACCCTGTTTTCGAAAATGCTGATGCACAGTTTTTTGTAGCTCTTAGAGATGGCAAAATTGTTGGTAGAGTTATTGCAATTATTAATTGGTTTGAGGTTGAAAAGCAACAAATTAAAAAAATGCGTTTTGGCTGGTTTGATGTTATTGATGACATTGAAGTAAGTAAAGCTTTACTAAATAAGGTAAAAGAAATTGGCCTTGAAAATAAATTAGAATATATAGAAGGCCCTATTGGTTTTAACAACCTAGACAAAACAGGTGTTTTAGTAGAAGGTTTTGATCATATAGGCACCATGATTACTTGGTACAATCACCCATATTACAAAGAGCATTTAGAACAATTAGGCTTTGTAAAAGAGAAAGAATATTTAGAGAATAAGTTTAAGTTTAAAAATGTTGATGGTGTTTATTTTGATCGAGTAAGTAACATTATAAAAAGACGTTTTAAATTAAAAGCTTTAGATTTTACAAAGACAAAAGACATTATGCCTTATGTAGATGAAATGTTTGAAGTTTTTAGCGCTTCTTACGCTAAGCTATCTTCTTTTGTACCTATTTCTGATGCTCAAATTGCTTTTTTTAAAAAGAAATACATCAGTTTTATCAACCCAGAATATATAAAGTTTGTGGTTGATGAAAACAATAAATTAGTTGCCTTTGCTATTGTGATGCCTTCTTTTTCTGAAGCTTTACAAAAAACAAAAGGAAAGTTATTTCCTTTTGGGTTGTTCCATTTATTGCATGCCAGAAAACATGCTAAAGACGTTACTTTTTACTTAATTGGTGTGCATCCAGATTACCAAAATAAAGGTGTACATGCTATTATTTTTGATCAATACACCAAAACTTTTGCGCCTCTAGGTATCGATAATTGTATTAGAACTCCTGAGTTAGAAGACAATGAAGCTATTAAAAAATTATGGGAAAACTTTGATCCTGTAACTCATAAAAGACGTAGAACGTATCGAAAGAATATTCAGTAGGCAGTAAGCAGTAAGCAGTAAGCAGTAAGCAGTAAGCAGTAAGCAGTAAGCAGTAAGCAGTAAGCAAAAATAAAAAAAAATCTAACGAATGTCATTTCGAAATGAGCTTTTTTAAGCGATTGAGAAATCTCAACTTTATGGCTTTGAACATTTTTCAACTTTATAACTTTGCAACTTTAAAACTAATTAAAAATCATGCAATTATTTTATAATTCAGAAATTTCTACAGACACCACACAAATTACTTTCGATAAAATTGAGAGTAAACATATTGTCCGCGTTTTACGTAAAACAGTTAATGATGTTCTTAAAATAACAAACGGAAAAGGCTATTTGTTTGATGTGAAAATTATAATTGCCAGCGATAAAAAGTGTCTTGCAGAAGTTATTTGCTTTGAAGAAAAACCAAAACCATGGAATTATTACTTGCATATTGCCATTGCGCCAACAAAACTAAACGACAGAATAGAATGGTTTTTAGAGAAAGCGACAGAAATTGGTATTGATGAAATTACACCAATTATTTGTGCTAATTCAGAACGTAGAGTTGTAAAACTAGAACGTTTCGAAAAAATTATTCAATCTGCCATGAAACAGTCTTTAAAATTTACATTACCAAAACTAAATGCGCCTGTAAAATTAGCCGATTTTATAAAACAAGATTTTGAAGAACCAATTTGTATTGCTCACTGTGAAGATCAAGAAAAAACTTTATTACAGTCTGTTGTAAAACCATCAGAAAAAACAACCATTTTAATTGGTCCTGAAGGTGATTTTTCTCCGGATGAAATAAAAAAATGTTTGGCAAAAAATATGATTCCGATTTCTTTAGGAGAAAGTAGATTGCGCACAGAAACGGCAGCTTTGGTGGCTGTAAATACAGTTTCGTTTATCAATCAGTAATTTTTACTATATTGCTTTCAATTCTTACCAACATAATTAATGAAGCAACCTTTATTTCTAATATTTCTATTTCTATATTTTTCTATTAACGCACAAGACGTTGCCATTCTTAAATACAATGGTGGTGGAGATTGGTATGCAAACCCAACTGCAGTACCTAACTTAATAGCATTTGCAAACGCAAATATTGGTACTCATATTTCTAAAACCCCAGAGTCCGTATCTATTGACAGCGAAGATATTTTTAACTTCCCAATCTTATTTATGACAGGTCATGGAAATATCTTATTTTCTGATGACGACGCTAACAACCTTAGAAATTATTTAATTTCTGGCGGATTTTTACATATTTCAGACAATTATGGTTTGGATAAATACATCCGAAGAGAATTGAAAAAAGTATTTCCGAATTTAGAATTGAAAGAAATACCAAACAATCATCCTATTTATAATCAAACGTTTAAATTTCCAAACGGAATTCCGAAAATTCATGAACATGATAAAAAAGTGCCGCAAGGCTTTGGATTGTTTTACGAAGGACAATTGGTTCTATTTTACGATTATGAAACCGATTTAAGTGATGGATGGGAAGATGAAATTGTACATAACGACCCTAAAAATATTCGTGAAAAATCTTTAAAAATGGGAGCGAATATTATTGAGTTTACTTTTAAAAACTAATATTATTTGCAGTTAGCTGTAATTCAAGTTGAGATACATATGAAAAAACGCATATTCCTTTTATTATTAGTAATTATTTCAATTTTGGTTTACAACTACTATAATGAAGATACAACAGAATTGAAAATAGCTCAAAACAATTCAAGTGACGAATATTTAGAATTGGAAATAGGAAAAATGCGTTATAAGGTTTATGGTAACGAAAATCAGAATACTTTAGTTTTAATACACGGATTTAATGGCTATATGGAATGTTGGAATCCAAATATAAATTCGCTTGTAGAAGCAGGTTATAAAGTTGTGCTATATGATTTATGGGGAAGAGGACTTTCTGATAGACCAAGAGTAGATTTAAAAATTGAAGTTTTTAGAACTCAATTAAACGACTTAATTGAATTTATAGATTCGGACAAAGTTAGTTTAATAGGTTCATCTTTTGGTTGCGTAATTGCATCTGACTACACTCTGAATTATCCGAATCAAGTTGAGAAATTAATCTTTATTGGACCAGCTGGTTGGCCATCTGACCAAAATACGCCTTCAAGTCTGATTAAAGTGCCCATTTTATCGCAAACAGTTTTTCACTATTTTGGACAAAATATAATAAAACCAAAAGTTGAGGATTACCTTTACGATAAAAAAAATCATAATTGGGCTGTTGAATATTGGGAAAAGTATGCAAGTTATGATGGCTATTCTCGTTCTGCCTTATCAGCTTTACAACATTCACCTGTTATAGATAATTTAGAGGGTTGGAAAAAACTTGGAAAACAAGAAAAGTCAATTTTATTTATTTGGGGCAAAAATGATGTTAGTTTTCCTTATTCAAATGCAGAAAAGGCTAAAAAATTAATTCCAAATTCAAAAGTTATCGGAATTAAAAATTCAGCACATTGGGTAAATATCGAAAAACCTGAATTAGTTAATAACGCAATGATATCATACCTGAATGAATAAGAACTACAGCTAACACCGTGTAGTAAAAATTGCTAAATTAGTACTTAACAAAACTAGTCGCATTTTTGTAAACGTCCATTTTCCTTCGGAAAATAACCGTTCATTTTAAACGCAACTTTCGATACACAAATACGTAAGCAATAAATAATAATAAATTTTTTAGACTCTCAACTAATTAAAAACCATGCAAAACAACATAGACATAGACGATATTAAAATAAATTTTGATGAGAGTGGTTTATGGGTTTTAAACATAGCTATTGCCATTATTATGTTTGGCGTTGCTTTGGGTATTTCAATAGAAGACTTTAAAAGGCTTTTTAAAAATCCTAAAATCGTTTTTGTAGGTGTTTTATCGCAATTTATATTATTACCTGCATTTACTTTTTTAGCAATTTTATTGATAAAACCTCATCCTAGTTTTGCCCTTGGAATGATGATGATTGCCGCCTGCCCTGGTGGAAATGTATCTAATTTTTTTAGTAAAATGGCTGGTGGAAATGCAGCTCTATCTGTTAGTTTAACTGCCTTTGCAACCTTAATTTGTATTGTAATGACTCCGTTTAACCTTCAATTTTGGGGAAGTTTATACGAACCGACAAATCAAATTTTAAAAACAGTTTCTTTAAACCCGTTTGATTTATTTAAACTTGTTTCTCTAATATTAGGAATTCCTTTACTTCTTGGAATGCTTATTAAACATTACCATGCTAAAATGGCTGGTAAGATAGAAAAGGTTTTAAAACCGCTGTCTATGTTGGTTTTTATTGCGCTAATTTTTATTGCTTTTTCTCAAAATTTAGATGTTTTTGTAAATCATATTCATCATGTATTGTTCTTGGTGATTTTTCACAATATATTTGCCTATATCTTAGGTTTCTATACCGCAAAAAGTTTTAAACTGAAATCTAAAGATTGTAAAACAATTGCAATGGAAACAGGAATACAAAATGGAGGCTTAGGTTTATTGCTTATTTTTGGTTTCTTTGAAGGCTTAGGAGGCATGGCTTTATTAGCTGCTTTTTGGGGAATTTGGGATGTTTTTTCTGGCATGGCATTGGCTACTTATTGGGGTAGAAAATCATCTCTAAAATAATTATAAAATATATGGAAGTTTCACAGATTTGGTTTAGATTGGTTCGTTTTTATGTACAACTAGGCCTCTTTTTTTACACAAAAAAAATAAAGATAGTTGGTCTTAAAAATGTTCCTAAAAAAGGCGCTGTCCTTTTTGCGGTAAACCATCCTAACGGATTGATAGATCCGTTAATTGTAACTACTAATAATCCTAGAGCAAGTTATTTTTTAGTAAAAGCTGCTGCTTTTAAAAATTCTATTATAGAAAAAATTCTTAATTCTTTAAATCTTATTCCTATTTATAGAATGAGAGACGGAATTGATCAATTAGCAAAAAACGAAGAAGTTTTTAATAAATGTTACAGCATTTTTAATAGAGGTAAATCCTTAATGATTTTCCCGGAAGGAAGTGATTGTAGAGATAGAACTGTAAGACCTTTAAGCAAAGGGTTTACAAGAATTGTATATGGTGCTATTGAAAAATACCCCGATTTACAAATACAAGTTGTACCTGTTGGTCTTACTTATCAAAATGCTTCTCAGTTTCCTAGTAAAGTAGCTTTGCATTACGGAACACCGATTGATGCGAGTAAAATTTACGCAAATAACATACTAAGTAAATCTATAAACATTTTAAAAAATGAAGTAGATGCTCAATTAAAAAATTTATCTGTACATATAAAAAAGGATGAAAACTATGATACTGTTTTAACAAAATTAAATGAGGCTCAAGTAGATTTTACAGAAGTTAAAAAAGTACAAGAAATGATAAAAACAAATACATTTCCGCCTAAAAAGGAAGGTTCTAAAAATTCTTTAAAACCATTGTATTACTTAATTGTTTTAAATAGTATTATTCAGTATTTCATTTATAAAAAACAAGCTAAAAAGAATCCTGATATCGATTTTATAGATACGTTTAGGTTTACTTTTAATCTGTTTATTTTACCGCTATTTTATGTATTACAAGCTTTTATTGTATCCTATTTCTTTGGTAATAAAATGGGGTTATTCTACTTTGCCTTTAGCCTTTTAATTATATTTATATATAGCAAATTATCGCCAACAAATACAGAAGCTAGTTCTTAAAAAAACAAACCATTCAAACAGGTTTAGCCCTGATTGAACGGTTTTTGTTTGAGCTCTTTTTTATCCCTTTTTAGGATAAAAAAAGCGAGTAGTGAAAGCAGGAAATAGCTACTAATCTATAATAGCATCTTGAATAACTTGCTGAATTTCGGTACGCATATTACTTCTTACCAAACTCATGTTTGCCGCCGTAGGATACACTCTGTTAGACAAAAACACGTACACAATTCCACTTTTGGGATCTGCCCAAGTATAGGTACCTGTAAAACCAGAATGCCCAAAACTCTCATCGGAAACACAACCACAAGTGGCTTTTACTTTAGGGTTTAACTGTGGTTTATCGAAACCTAAACCTCTACGTACTTGTTGATCAGAAAAATAACGGTGGTTAAATTTATCTACAGTTTCGGTTTTTAAATAACGTTTGCCACCATAAAATCCTTTCTGCAAATACATTTGCATAATTTTAGCAACATCGTTTGCATTGGCAAATAAACCTGCATGACCTCCTACTCCGCCCAACATTGCTGCACCCATATCATGCACATAACCTTGCACTAATTGGTTGCGGTAATAGTCGTCTTTTTCGGTGGGTATAATTTCGTTTTTAGCAAACTTTTGCAACGGTAAATAACTAGTTCTGTTTGCGCCTAAAGATTGGTAAAATTCTTCATCTACTAATGTATTTAATGGTTTTTGGTAGGTGTTTTCTATAGCTTCTTTAAATAAATAATATCCTAAATCGCTATATTTATAACCTGGTCTTTCTCTTTGGTCTGCATCTCTTATAAATTTATAAATACTGTCTTTGTAACTCTTGTTTATATATAAGTTTTGTGCCACTTTTATTCCAAATTTTTTAGACCGAACTTTACCATAAAAAATTGGAGAATTTTTATGTGTTACACTATCTTGCGTAGCTACATAAAAAGGAATCCATGCTTTTAAACGACCATAATGCGATAGTATTTCTCTTACAGAAACAGCTGCTTTATTAGACCCTTTAAAACTTGGTAAAAGCTCTTGTACTTTTTCGTTTAAAGATATTTTTTGCTCTTCTTCTGCTTTCATTATTAAAGGTAATGACGCTAAAATTTTAGTAAGCGAAGCCAAATCATACACATCAGAATTTTTTACTTTATGTGTCTTTTTATCTGTATGATACCCATAACTTTTATCTAAAACAATTTTACCATTTCTTGCGACCAAAACCTGAAAACCTGGTGCCATTTTTTTCTTTAATATAATATTAGCTAAAGAATCTATTTCTTTTAATTTTTTGGAGGATAAATTAGCAGCTTCTGGCAACGTATACTCAAATCTACCAAGGTTAGATGTGGTAAAACCTCTACCTTCAAAAAAATCGGTTTTAATGGTTACCGGTAATTTTCCTTTGGCACCAAAAGCTCCAAAAATAAGTTGTGCAGATAATTCTTGCCCTAATTTACTATTCTGATAAGAAACAATAAGCCCTTCTATATTGGTAAATGATTTTACTTGTAGCAAACTATACGGACTTGCAAAAACATCTAAAATTACATTTTTTTCACGTGCAATTTCTTGCAACCAAACCAATTCTTTGTCTTTAAACTTATAACTTTTCCAAGGGTTTGCATTCGATTTATGATAACCGATAATTACCAAGTTATAAGGTTTTAATTTTTTTATAAGTCCGTCTAAATTTTTATCAGAAACCACATCTACTTTACCGTAGTTTTGCAGCATGTTCACAAAATCAGAACTAGAATCATCTCCTAATTTTACATAAGCAATTTTTCTGTTTTCTAAATTTCTAACAGGTATATTTCCGTTTACGTTTTTAAGAACCGTCAAAGAATTTTTAACCAATTCTCTGTGCAACAATTCATCGTCTATAGAATTTAAATAGGCATCTAGATTTTCTAATTGCACAGGTTTGTAATTGTTTAAACCTGCCCAATATTTTGCTTTTAATATTTTACGAACAGAATGATCTATACGTTCTTCTGTAAGCGTTTTTAACTCAATTGCTTTTTTAATTAAATTTACAGTAGCAAGAATTTCTTGCGGAATTAACAATAAATCATTACCTGCCTGAATTGCTGCTAAATTAATTTCTGCTGATGTTGCATAATTTGCAGCGCCTTTCATGTTTAAACCATCCGTAATTACCAAACCTAAAAAGCCTAGTTTTTGTTGTAATAAATCTGTAACTACCTTTTTAGACAAAGAAGTAGGCAATCTGTTATCTGGCTCTAAACTAGGTACACTTAAATGCGCAGTCATCACACTTGTTATACCAGCATCAAATATTTTTTTATACGGATAAAGTTCTATATCATTTAAACGAGCCAAATCAAAATTTAAAACAGGCAATGTTTGGTGAGAATCTGTTGCGGTATCTCCATGACCAGGAAAATGTTTGGCACTTGCTAAAACCCCCATACTTTGTATTCCTTGAGTAAATGCAATTGCTTTTTCTGTAACATTATCTTTGTTTTCACCAAAAGAACGATTACCAATAATAGGGTTATCTGGGTTTGTATTAATATCTACAACCGGTGCAAAGTTTAAATGAATCCCCAAACGCTTGCAATGTTTTCCTAAATGCACTCCAAATTCTTTAATCAAAGAATCATTTTTAATGGCCCCTAAAGTCATATTCCAAGGAAAACGATACGTATTTTTTAAACGCATATCTAAGCCCCACTCACCATCAAAACCAATTAATAAAGGCACCTTTGCAGAATCTTGATATTTATTAGTAAGTGCCGCTTGCTTATCTGGCGTTCCTTGCATAAAAATTAAATTACCCACATGATATTTTTTAATCATATTTGTAATGTAATCTTCGTGTTTTTTATCCTTATTAGAATAGGCTTGTATCATAAATAACTGACCTATTTTTTCATCTAAAGTCATATTTTTTAGAATACTATCTATCCAAACATCTTGTGCTTCGCTATCTTTTGTAATTAAAGGATCTACACTCTGTGCAGATATATTAAAAACAAAACCTATAAAAAGGATAATCAGTAACTCTTTCTTCATCTTATTTTCGAACATATTTTTTGGGCGTTTAAACAGGCTTTCGCTACTCGCTTTTTTTAGGTTTGTTCTCGATACAATTCTGCAAAAAAGCAGAATCACTCGAACCGACACCTAAAAAAGAGCTCAAACAAACCGCTCAATCCTTAACGCAACTTATTTAGTAACCTCAGTTATAACTTAAAAATCAATAGTTATACCAAAAAGCGTTTGTGCCAACTTTCTTTTGCAGGAATCTCCCAATTGTTTTCAAAATCTGCCTTGGTATTTACCATATTGTTAAACACAATAGTATCTGAAGTTACTTTTTGTTCTTTGGCAAACCTCTGAAAATCTGATAATTTTACTAAGTTAATATTGTCATTATCTTTAAACGTAATGTTCATTTTGTCCATTAAATCTAATTTTAATTCGTTTTCTAGTTCTTTAATAAAACGAACAGAACTATCAATAGAACAACCAGACACATTATTAAAACTCTCATCTACTGCCAACACTAAAAACTGATTGTATTTTATAGTAAAAGAACCTTTTAAATCGTCTCCATGACGCGTCCATTGGTTAATAAAGTCTTCTGCTTTATCCGAAATAAAGTTTATTTCATTCTCTGTAAACTCTCTATCTGCTTGGTAAATCCAAACGCGAGAATTATTTGGTAAATTTTTATATTCTGTAAACATAATTTTTTAGATTATAAGATATTTGTATTATTGGCTTCTTAGATTTCTCAATCGTCTAAAAAGACTCATTTCGAAATGACAAAAACCTTTAAAAACCTATCTTAAATTAAACTTCTGTTGCAAAGCCTTTAGCTTTTCTGCATCAGACATTTTCTTTTTTGGAGCAGTCATTCTTTGTTTAATTTCATTTAACACCTTTTTAGTGTATAAAGGAAAATCTGCATTCTGCATCCAATTATTATAACCTGGGTTTTCTTTAAACACTTCTTCTACGGTTCTTCCTTTGTATTTTCCGAAAGAAAATATTTCTTGCTTTTTATCATTCATTAGAATAAATCCTGCAAAATCTGCTCGTTCTCCGTGTGTAGAATATTCACTTAAAGCATCCACAGAATTTTCTATATCTTCATACTTATCTAATTGTGCTAACAAAATCTCGTAAGTTGCGTTGGTGTCTGCTTCTGCTCCATGCGCTCCTTCTAATTCTTTACCACAATAAAATTGGTAACCAGCACTTAACGTTCTTTGTTCTTTTTTATGAAAAATAACTTGTACATCAATCGCTTTTCTATTTTTCATGTCAAAATCAATTCCTGCACGCATTAATTCTTCTGCTAGTAAAGGAATGTCAAATCGGTTAGAGTTAAAACCTGCCAAATCAGCATCTGCAATCATCTCATTAATCTTAGAAGCTAATTCTTTAAAAGTTGGTTCTGTAGCTACTTTTTCGTTTGTAATTCCATGTACATCTATAGATCCTTGTGGAATTTCCATTTCTGGATTTACCAACCACGTTTTACTTTCTTTATTTCCGTTTGGAAACACTTTTAAAATTGCTATTTCTACAATTTTATCCGTTGCTATATTTATACCTGTTGTTTCTAAATCGAAAAATACGATTGGTTTTGTTAAATTTAAATTCATTCTTCTAGTTCTTATTCTTTTTAGATTATAAAGCTTTTAAAGTTGAAAATTCTGTTACCAAAACGTTACAACTTTTAAACGTTCTACTTTATAACTATTATTTATTCGTTATTTAATTGTTTTTTAAATTCGGCTACCTGACCCTGTATTTTTGCAGGAAGTGAAGGCTCTTTAAAATTATATTTTTCTAATTCTTCTAATACAATATCTGCTAAAATAAATCTTGCTGTTGGTTTATCATCCGCAGGAATTACAAACCAAGGCGCATTTTCTTTAGAAGTTCTATTTAATAAATCTTGATAACAAAACTGATACTTGTCCCAAAGTTTACGTTCTTTTAAATCTCCTGCAGAAAACTTCCAATTCTTTGCTGGCAAATTTAACCTACGCAACAACCTATTTTTTTGCTCTCCTTTAGATAAGTTTAAAAAGAATTTTAAGACAATTGTTCCACTATCAACAATATGTTTTTCAAAAGCATTGATTCTATCCATTCTATTATGGAAAAAATCATCATTTATATCTTCTAAAGTATTTATGGTGGGTAAATTTTCGCCAAACACATATTCTGGATGCACTCTTGTTACCAACACATTCTCATAATGTGTTCTATTAAAAACGCCAATTTTCCCTTTTGCAGGTAGCGCAATATAATGCCTCCATAAAAAATCGTGCTTTAATTCTAACTCCGTAGGCACTTTAAAACTATGAACCTCTACTCCACGCGCATTTACATCTTTAAAAACCTCTCTAATTAAGCTGTCTTTACCAGAAGTATCCATTCCTTGCAAGCAAATTAGCATACTATATTTGCCCTCTGCATACATGGTATCCTGAATTTTACTTAGCTTTTTTCTTATTTTTTTAAGCTTTTTATCTGCCTTTTCAACTACTTCTTTTGTATTAAAATCAGCAAGTTGAATGTTATTTTTTACTTTGTATTTACCTTTGTCTAGCATCCTTTTAAATATTTTTTAAAGATAGATAAAATCATGATTTCACCTCCAATTTTTACCGCATTTTCTAATAATTATATTCACAATCTAGTCTTTGTTTAAATTTAAAAAAAATAAAATATTTAAATCATAATTTTAGCATAAAGTTATTTATTTATTAACCTTTAAAATTTGTTATTTTTGCCACATGGTAAAAGAAATTCAACTTCGAGTAAATTTAATAGAAGAACGTAAAGAAAACATTCTTTTATACAAAGCTTCTAAACAATTAAGCCTTGATAAAAGTGAAATTTCTGCCGTAAAAGTACTCCGTAAATCTATAGATGCTCGTAAAAAAGACATCATTTTTAATTACAAAGTGGCTGTCTATATCAATGAAAAAGTACCAGAAAAATCTGATTATATTTTTGAGTACAAAGACGTTTCTAATGCCAAAGAAATACATATTATTGGTTTTGGTCCTGCAGGAATGTATGCAGCTTTACGTTGTATAGAATTAGGTTACAAACCTATTGTTTTAGAACGTGGTAAAAATGTACAAGATAGAAGACGAGATTTAAAAGCGATTAATCAAGATCATTTTGTAAATGAAGATTCTAATTATTGTTTTGGAGAAGGTGGTGCAGGTACGTATTCTGATGGTAAACTATATACCCGTTCTTTAAAACGTGGTGACGTTCGTAGAATTTTTGAAAACCTAGTCTATCACGGAGCAACAGAGCAAATTTTGGTAGATGCACATCCTCATATCGGAACCAATAAATTACCTAAGATTATAGAAAATATTCGTGATAATATTATAAAATACGGAGGCGAAATTCATTTTGAAACTCGTGTTACAGATTTTACGATAAAAAATAATAAACTACAAGCAATTCAATTAAAGAATGGAACAGAAATGGCTGTTAACTCGGTTATTTTGGCAACAGGTCATTCTGCAAGAGATATTTATGAATTGCTACATAAAAAAGAAATTGCATTAAAAGCAAAGTCATTTGCTATGGGCGTTCGTGTAGAGCATCCACAAGAAATTATAGACCAGATTCAATATCATTGTGCTGGCGAAAGAGATGAATTGTTACCTGCTGCTGCGTATAGTTTGGTGCATCAAGTAAATAACAGAGGTGTGTATTCTTTTTGTATGTGTCCTGGGGGGTTTATTGTACCAGCAGCCACAGCAAACGGAGAAGTTGTTGTAAACGGAATGTCGCCTTCTCGTAGAAATAACCGATTTGCAAATTCTGGAATTGTTGTTGAATTAGATATTGATAAAGATTTTAAAAAATACGAAGAATTTGGAGCGCTTAAAGGATTAGAGTTTCAGAAAGATTTAGAAAAAATAGCCTTTTTTGCAGGCGGAAGAACACAAACCGCTCCTGCACAAAGATTGGTAGATTTTGTTGATGGTAGACTTTCTAACGATTTAAATGATTGCTCATATCAACCCGGACTAAAATCTGCGCCTTTGCATTCTTTATTACCAAAAATTATTGGTGGTAGATTGCGAAAAGGTTTTGCTGCATTCGGACAAAAAATGCATGGTTATTATACCAATGAAGCTAATATTATTGGTGTAGAATCTAGAACTTCATCACCCGTAAACATCCCTAGAAAAGAAAATTTAGAACATACAGAAATAGAAGGTTTGTTTCCTTGTGGCGAAGGTGGTGGTTATGCAGGCGGAATTGTTTCTGCTGCAATGGACGGAGAACGTTGTGCAGAAGCGGCAATTGCAAAATTTTAAAACTTTTTCTTTTTTAATGAATAAGTATCTGTAATTTTACTTCTTAATATATTTTACGAATGAAAATTACAATTGGCAGAATAGACAAAGCTGATTTCCCTGAATTAATTTTAGAAGATATTGATGTGAAAATTGATTCTGGAGCTTATACGTCATCAATTCATTGTTCAAACATTGAAGAAATTACTGTAGATACTGAAAAATTTATTAGATTTACATTATTAGATCCTGAACACCCTTTTTATAACAACAAAGAGTTTTCCACTAAAAAATATGCTTCTAAATTGGTTAAAAGCTCTAATGGTATTTCAGAAGAAAGATTCTTAATAGAAACTGAAATCGTAATTTTTAACAAATCTTTTCCTATTCATTTAACATTAAGTGAACGTAAAGACATGACTTTTCCCGTATTATTGGGAAGAAAATTTTTAAATCATAAATTTTTGATAGATACAACGATGAAAGATTTATCACACAAATTAAAAAACAAAAAGTAATGAGAATTGTAATTCTATCTAGAAATCCAAAATTGTATTCAACTAGAAGATTGGTCGAAGCTGCTGAAAAAAGAGGTCATGAAGTAATGGTTGTAGACCATTTAAAATGTAACATTGAAATTGAAAGAAGATCACCAAAAATATTTTACAAAGGTGAATACATCGAAAATATCGATGCTATTATACCTAGAATTGGAGCTTCTGTAACTTTTTATGGAACCGCAGTTATTCGTCAATTTGAAATGATGAAAGTATTTTCTGCCGTTTCTTCTCAGGCCTTAGTAAAATCTAGAGACAAATTAAGCAGTTTACAAATTTTAGCAAGAGCAGGTGTTGGTTTACCAAAAACGGTTTTTGCTAATTATACTAAAGATGTAGAACATGTAGTAGAATCTGTAGGTGGAGCTCCATTAATTTTAAAATTATTGGAAGGAACACAAGGTTTAGGGGTTGTTTTAGCAGAAACTAAGAACGCTGCAACTTCTGTTTTAGAAGCTTTTAATGGTTTAGGTGCAAGAGTAATTGCGCAAGAATTTATTAAAGAAGCTGGTGGTGCAGATATTAGAGCTTTTGTTGTTGATGGAAAAGTGGTTGGTGCCATGAAACGACAAGGTAAAGAAGGCGAATTCCGTTCTAATTTACATAGAGGTGGTAATGCTACTGTTATAGAATTAACAGACGAAGAAGAAAAAACTGCTTTAAAAGCAACCAAAGCTTTAGGCTTAGGAGTTGCTGGTGTAGATATGTTACAATCCTCTAAAGGACCTTTGGTTTTAGAAGTAAATTCATCTCCCGGTTTAGAAGGTATTGAAGTAGCTACAGGTAAAAATATTGCAAAAGAAATCATTCGTTATTTAGAAATTCATGTCGAATAAGCCTTTTATCCTTTTAGGAAAAGTAATTCCTTTAGGAAAACGCACCGTTTTAGATTTAGAGGTAGCAAAGTTACATACAAGAACTACCGTAAAAGTTCCCATAATTATAGAACGTTCTCAGAACCCTGGGCCTGTTGTTTTATTACTAGCGGGTATACATGGTGACGAAACAAATGGTGTTGGAATTATTAGAGAAATTATCAATTTAAAGATTAATAAACCAAAAAACGGAACCATTATTTGCATTCCTGTTTTTAATATTTTTGGGTATTTAATTCAGACTAGAGAATTTCCTGACGGACGTGATTTAAATAGAATGTTTCCTGGGTCTGCAAGTGGTTCTTTAGCCAGCCAATTTGCCTTTCAATTTACAAAAGAAATTGCTCCGATTGTAGATTATGTTATTGATTTTCATACTGGAGGAGGAGATCGTGATAATATTGCACAGATAAGATGTAGTGAAGAAGATGAAAAAGCGTTAGAATTGGCCAAGGTTTTTAACCCACCAATGATTGTTTTCTCTGAAAACATTAAAAAATCTTTGAGAGATACGTTACATAAAATGGGCAAAACGGTTTTACTTTTTGAAGGAGGAAAAACGAAAGAACTAAACCCTACTATTATTAACGAAGGTGTAAACGGAACTAAAAACGTGTTAATTCGTTTAGGTTTAATTGAAGGAGAAATCACCGTTAGAGCAACACCAATTTTTGTACATAAAGCAAAATGGATAAGAGCCTTAGATTCTGGAATGTTTAAAATTAGAGTTGCAAACGGAAGTTTTGTAAAAAAGAAAGAAGTTTTAGGCGTTATTCAAGATCCTTTTGGTGAATTTAAAAAGAAGGTGTACGCACCATTTGATTGTCATATTTTCTGTATCAATAAAACACCTATTGTAAATAAAGGTGATGCTTTATTTCATGTGAGTATCGAGGAATAATAAGAGTATTCTTCTGCTTAAATTTATAATAGAAAAAACAAGTAATAAACCTTTACTAAAGAAAAAGTTAAAACCATATCATTTTTATTGATATGGTTTCTTATTTTTAAAAAGGCTGTATATTAGAGCAAAAAATTTAATAGATGTTATCCAAATTTCTTCCTAGTATTGTAATTAATAAAATTATAAGAAAAACTACACTCCTTTTTTTATTTATTACCCTGTCAATTTCCGCCCAAACGGATCAAAAAATTTACGATATTATAAATACTATTTCTGCAGATAACATTAAAGCTGATATAAAAACATTAACCGAGTTTGGCACAAGAAATACTTTTTCTGATACAATTTCTACAACTCGAGGTATTGGAGCTGCAAGACGTTGGATAAAATCTGAATTTGATGCAATATCAAATAATTGCAACAATTGTATCAACACTTTTTATCAAAAGGATTTTGTAACTAAAAAAGGAAATAGAAGAGTTCCTCATGATGCTTGGGTGGTTAATGTTGTAGCCATTCAAAAAGGAACAAAATACCCGAACAAGTATATTATTATGAGTGGTGATATCGATTCTAGAGCAAGTGATACAATGGATTTTACAACAGACGCTCCTGGTGCAAATGACAATGCTTCTGGAATGGCAGGTACAATTGAGGCTGCAAGAGTATTAAGTAAATATCAATTTGAAAGCAGTATTGTTTATGTTGGTCTTTCTGGTGAAGAACAAGGCTTGTTTGGTGGAGCAGGTTTGGCAAAATATGCAAAAGAAAATGGTTGGGATATTATTGGAGTTTTAAACAACGATATGATTGGTAATATTACAGGTGTAGATGGTGTTATTGACAATCGTAGTTTTAGAATTTTCTCGGAACCTGTACCTGCAAACGAAACAGAAACCCAACGTAAAATGCGCAGGTTTTATGGTGGTGAAGTAGATGGAATTTCGAGACAGTTGGCTAGATATATTCACAAAAATGTAAAAACCTATATGCCAGAAATGAATCCGATGATGATTTATAGATTGGATAGATTTGGACGTGGAGGACATCACAGGCCTTTTAACGATTTAGGCTTTGCTGGAATTAGAATTATGGAAGCACATGAAAATTATACACAACAACATCAAGACATTAGAACCGAAAACGGTATAAAATACGGAGATACTTTTGAGCATGTAAATTTTGAGTATGCAAAAAAATTAACTGCCGTTAACGCTATAACAATGGCCAATTTAGCGTGGGCTCCAGAAGCTCCAAAAGAAGTAGCTATTGGAGGTATTGTACAAGCATCTGTAAAGTTAAAATGGAATAAAGTTGATGGTGCAAAAGGATATAAAATTTACTGGAGAGATACTACTTCTCCTACTTGGGATCATTCTAGATACGTAGAAACTACCGAGTTTACTTTAGATGGAATTGTAATAGATAATTTCTTTTTTGGTGTTGCTGCTGTTGGCGAAAACGATCATGAAAGTGTAGTTGTTTTTCCAAATAAAATTTGGAGATAGTTCTAAAAATTAAAATTACAAGCAACTAAAATCAGCAATTTCTTTTTCTGTTAAAATAGGATTTGCTCCTTCATTTTGTGCTACTAATGCACCAACTGCACAAGCAAAATCAATTGCTTTTTGTGGTGCTGATCCATTTATTAATTTACTTATTAATGATGCTAAAAAAGAATCTCCAGATCCAACAGTATCTTTTACTTTAATTTTATAACCACTGTTATAATACAACTGATGATCATATAATAAAACAGCACCATGTTCTCCTTTGGTAACACATATATGTGCTGTTTTAGTTTTTTCTGCTATAAAATGGATGTTTTGTTCTAAATTATGAAACGGAGAGCCTAAAAATTCACTTATCTCATACAATTCGTCATCATTAAATTTGATGAAGTTTGCTTTCTGCATTAAATCTACCAATATTTCTTTGGTATAAAAAGGTGCTCTTAAATTCACATCAAAAATAGCATATTTTGCATAATCTAAAAGTTGAAACAACGTGTTTTTAGAAACAGCATCTCTAGTTATTAAACTTCCAAAAACAAAAGCATCAGCTTGTTTTACCAATTCTGATGATTTTGCTGTAAATAGAATTTTATCCCAAGCTTTCGGATGCACAATTTTATAAGTTGCTGCACCTTTTTTGTTTAACGTTACGACAACTTCTCCTGTATTAAAATCTTCTAAAACTTCAACAGCTTCTGTATTTATTTTTAAATCATTGATGTATTTTAAAATTGTTTTACCTAAAACATCATTACCAATAGCACTAATCATGGCAACATCATTGTTAAAAGATTTTAAACGAACGGCAACATTTAAAGGGGCTCCTCCTATTTTTTTATGATTAGGAAAAACATCCCATAAAACTTCACCAAAACATACAATTTTAGACATACTTTAATAAATATTAGTTTCTGATGTTCTTTGATTAATTGAACTTGCAAAAATTGATAACATCCTTTTTGCTATTCCTGTCCAACCAAAATTTCTTCGTGCAAAACGTGCACCTTCTACAGACATTTCGTTTCTTAATTTAGGATACAACAGCGGCATTGCCATCATTGCGCCAAATTCTTTTGGCCTGTGTGGATCTGCAAATAAAGCCTGATTTCCAAAATCAATTAAATCACACAAACCACCATGAACCGTTATTACACTCGGTGTTCCACAAGCCATAGCTTCAATAGCAACCATACCAAAAGGCTCATATCTAGAAGGCATTACAAAAATACTTGCAGATCTGTATACGTTTGCTAAATCTTCATCAGCAATGTAATTTTTCCATTTAATTTTATCCATAACTCCTAGTTCCTTAGCTAATACTTTTAAAGTTTCAATTCCGTCTCTATCTTGCTGAGAATCTCCACCAATAGCAGCTACTAATCTAGCTTCCGGACACAACTCAAAAACAGTAGGTAGTGCATGCAATAACAAATCATACCCCTTATTATGCGCCATCCTGCCCAACGCTAAAATATCGGTTGGTTTGATATCGTATTTTAATCGGATTTTATCATTTTCTTTTGACGGAACTGGGAAAAACCTATTTTCATCAATTCCTGGAGGAATCATGCTACAATTTCTAGATAATACATCATATTGTTGCACTAGTAAATCTACTTGCGGAAGTGTCGTGGCAATCACAAAATTACACATCTGATACACAAAATATTCTTTTCTAATACGTTCTTTAAAACGATAGGTTTTTTCCATTTCTTTCTCGTCCATATCACTTCCCATAGAATGTTGTTTCCACCAACCTAGAGAATGTGGTGTATGCACATGGCAAATACCTAATTCTTCTGCTATTTTTTGTCCTGCCCAACCTGCATCCCAATAATGAGAATACACCACATCATATTTCTTATTTTCTTTTTTTATGGCTGCCAACGTATTGGTTACAAATTTTTTAAGATGATCGTGCATATCTTCTTTCCTTATGAATTTTTTACCTCCAAAAGGAATTCTCCACACATTAAAATTATCATCTACATGGTCATATTCTGGTTGATCTTCAAACTGCCGTGTTACCAAATCTACACGTTTACCTAATCGACTAAATCTATCTGCTAATTCTAATACATAAACTACTTGACCTCCTGTATCTGGTTTTCCTAATTCAGCATTTGCTGCCACATATCCGTGTAAAGAGATCATTAATATTGATTTCATATTTTTAGTTTTTAGTTTTAATTATTTTTAAATCATTACAAGCTGAGATGTATTGGGCTGCAGACCAAGCTTGATATGCTTTCCCCATAGGTTTTCCAGTAGTTCCGTGTGCCCACTCTGTAAACTCCCACGCTTCATTAATCCCTTCTTTATTAATTAGCGCTAATTTGTGTAACTCTGCAATGGCAACATCTTTAAAGCCTAATTTATTTACAAATTTTACCCAAAATCCCCCAACAAAAGGCCAAATACCACCATTGTGATAGTGATTTGGTAAATTCAGCAGATTTACAGTATAATAAGGTTTCCAATCTGGATCTCCAGGACTTACAACAGGATATACATTTGCAACAGGAAAAGGATCATTTACACCAACACCTAACATAAATTTAAAAGTTTGATGTGCTTTTTCTGCATCTATGGTACCATGTAGAAAGGCTAAAACATTTCCTAAAACATCACAACGCCAACTAAAATCAAAAGGTGTTGTTTGCGCTATTAAATAAGACGTATCTCCTAAAGTAAATTGTTTTTCGGCAAAAGAAACCGATTGAAATAATTTTTGCTGAGTAGAAGGCCAAAAATTTTGTACAATCTCTTTTTTTATCACCTGAGACCATCGTATATATTCTCCTGCATCTTCATGATTACCTAACATTTCTAACATTCGCCCGAAACAAACATTAGAACGATACCAAAGAATTTCATCATATAAAATATTATAACTCCTACCAAATAAATCAGTCCAATCTCCTGCTTCAGGAATTTCTAAAAGTGCATCATTATTACTGTCATGAGCGCCTAACCAACGCATGGTTTCTTTTATATCTCCAATATATTTTCTTAAAAACTGAATGTCTTTAGTAACATTTACATATTCGTAAAATGCAATTACCACCCAAATACCGCTATCTATAGAACAAATACCACCAACTCCAGAATAATCTGGTTCACCATCTTTTAATCTTACATTTGCGGGGATTTGTCCATTTCTAGAAATATTTTCTAGCAAAGTTATTAAGGTCTGTCTTTGGCATTGGTGTATATCCTCATCATCTATTAAAGACAGCGAACCAATTACTGTAATGGCACCGTCTCTAGCCCAAACACTATGATAATTTTCATCTGTACCATTCGGAATATTGTCTTTTATAGAACAGGCTGAAAAACCAAGTGGCGTAATATTTTTTCTTAACGCTTCTATTGCTTTTACATAACCTTCTTGAATTAAAGCTATTTTTTCATCATCATCTTCTAAAGCAATATTGTCTAATTCCTTTTTGATAAAGAAATCTTCAGAATGATCAATATTTGTATTTTCAAGGGCTTCTTTTGGTAAGATTTCATAGAAAATTAATCCTTCTATAATACCATCTCCTTTTTCTTTTTCTGTATGATAGACTTTTTTATGTTTTGTATATAGATATAATTCATCATGTGCATTGGCAACTACAATTCCGGAAACATTTTTTAAATCGAACATAGCAGAATCATTACCACTATCACCCCCAACTAAAACCTGATCTGATTTTAAATCTAATCTTCTTAATAGCCATTGTAGTGCGTTTCCTTTATTTGCCCATTTAGGTAAAATATCTAAAAATTTGTTACCAGAATATACCACGTTTACATCCATATCTGCATCTGCAAAATCTTGTGCTATTTCATCTATCAGTTCATTACTAGCATCATGAAAAAAATAACTTCTTTTATATGAGTGTTGAAATTTACTGGGTTGATCACTAATAGGATGTGTTATTTTTTGAATGATATTTTCTACAGCTTCTAAATTCCAA
Organism: Polaribacter sp. L3A8; assembly: GCF_009796785.1. NCBI lineage: Bacteria > Pseudomonadati > Bacteroidota > Flavobacteriia > Flavobacteriales > Flavobacteriaceae > Polaribacter > Polaribacter sp. L3A8. The sequence continues at coordinate 3,975,271 of NZ_CP047026.1, read as the reverse complement.
CCATCATCTAAAACATCATTGAATTCTTTTTCTACAGCTCCTTTTTTATAATTATAAATATGAGTACCCACACCAGAAATAATATAATCTGGTTTAGGAAGCACTTTTTTATCTATTAAATCTAAAACATCATCAATTAAACGTCCCGTATTATAGGTTAGAATTACATCGTTTTGATCTTGATACTTTTCCCAAGTTTTTTTAAAATTACTTTTATAGGTGTGAAAATCAATTAAGGTATTATCAATATCAAATGATAATAATTTTATTTTATTTTCAATTTTTAAGCTATTTAAGGTCATTTCATTGTGTTTTTAAAAGAGAATCATTAATAACACTGAATTTAATTAAAAATTAAAGAGCAACCAAAAGTTAGGACGAGTATCGTTATTTGTAGTTTAATTTTTATGATTGTGATAATTATGGCTATCATAAAATACTAAATAAGGAATCGTAAAAGAAAATAATTTTATTTTTCCTTCAAAGTTACTTTCAATTATATAAATAAAAAGTCTTTATAAGTGCGCTTTTAAATTGCTTGTAATATTGTATTTCTATACTGAAAACTAGAAACAATATTAATTTGTAAAACAAAAAAACGAGCAAGTTGCTCGTTTTTTTGTTTTACAAATTAATTAAAAAAGACCTAACCGAACACTTGGTGTACCAATTTTAATACTTGTGTTAGTAGTTCTCTTATAATGCCTTCTTTCATTCTTGTAATAACCATTATAATAAAAATTCGCATAATAATGATAGTGTCTACTATGCTCACAATGATTATTACAATGCTCATAATGTTCTGAATAAGCATCTTTTTTTCCTTGCATATAAGCATTATAGGCAACGTGATCTCTTTCTTCTAATCCTTTTTCGTATTCTTTTTGTTCTTTCCAAAACTTCTTTTCATCAGCTTTTGAAGCTGCTTTAAAATCTTGTTCAAACTTAGCATCTTCTTTAGCTCTTACTTTATAATAATTTCTCATTTCTTCTTTAGACATTTTTTCTGAGTCTTGAGCAGAAATGAAACTAGCTGAAATAAATATAATTATTGTAAAAATTGATTTAATTGCTTTCATAATAATAGTTTTAATAGTGAACAGATTGTTATTCTTATTAGTAAAACAACTATAAATCTATTTACCCTACCATAATTATAAAATAATTTTACGCTAGTTCTTTAATCTCTTATCAAAGGCATTGTAGAACAACGTAACAACCCTTCTTGTTTCGCTATCTCCGAATAAGGAACTTCTTCTACTGTAAAACCATTCTGCCTTAACCAAGTATTTAATCTTGTAAAGTTTTTTTCAGAAATAATGACTTCTTCAGATATTGAAAAAACATTACTATTCATACTATACATTTCTTCTTTTGTTATTTCGAAAACATTTTCTTTTCCGAAGTAATTGACTAACCATTCATATTCGCTTTCAACTAAAAAACCATTTTTATGAAGAATTGCTTTGTCTTTTCCTATCGGCTGAAAACAACAATCTAAATGTAACGCATTGTCTTTTGCATCGGTATTTGATTTTCTTAATTCAAAAGATTTGACCTTTTTATGAGGAAATAATTCTTGTAGTGCAATTACTGCATCTATATTTGTGCGTGCCGTAATATAATCTGCATAATCACTTCCAGAATAAGTACCAATAAAAATATAATCATTCCAGGGCATTACATCACCTCCTTCTACATGACACTCTTTAGGTAAAACAACCACCTTATTTGAGTCTATTTGAGTAATTACTTTATCAATGGCTTTATACTCTTTCTCTCTATCTGGAAGAATATTTGCTTCGATAAATATGTCTTCTATAACAAAAGCAATATCTCTTGTAAAAATCTGATTATAATTTTCTATTACGTCTGGTCTAAATACTTTAACATCATATTTTTTTAAAATATTAGCTACGGCTTCTATTTCTAAAACCATTGCAGATTCTTTTGGATATGTACCTGCTAAAACATGCTCTATACTTTTAGGGTCATAGCAATTTTCTACTTTAGGAATACCTCCGTTACTATTTGCTATACCTAAAATTACGGTTCTTAACCTTGATGTTTCGTTTATAATATTAAGTTTTAACATATATAAAGGGATAAAAAAAGCTTCATAAAATATGAAGCTTTGTTTTTGTAAATGTAATAATTATTATCTTTTCTCTATGCCAATAAATGGTCTGTAATTCTCTCCAACATAAATTTGACGTGGTCTACCTATTGGTTCTTTATTAAGACGCATTTCTTTCCATTGAGCAATCCAACCTGGTAAACGACCTAAAGCAAACATTACTGTAAACATTTCTGTAGGTATTCCCATAGCTCTATAAATGATACCTGAATAGAAATCTACGTTTGGATAAAGTTTTCTTTCTACAAAATAAGGATCTTTTAATGCTTCTTGCTCTAAACTTCTTGCTATTTCTAAAATAGGATCTTTAACACCTAAATCATTTAAAAGTTCATCTGCAGCTGCTTTAATAATTTTAGCTCTTGGATCGAAGTTTTTATAAACTCTATGTCCAAATCCCATTAAACGGAAAGAATCATTTTTATCTTTTGCTTTTTCCATGTATTTTTTGGTATCACCACCATCAGCTCTAATAGCTTCTAACATTTCTAAAACAGCTTGGTTTGCACCACCATGTAATGGTCCCCAAAGTGCAGAAATACCAGCAGAAAGAGAGGCAAATAAACCAGCATGAGAAGAACCTACAATTCTAACTGTAGAAGTAGAACAGTTTTGCTCATGATCTGCATGTAAAATTAATAATTTATCTAAGGCATCTTTAACAATCGGGTTAATTACAAAATCTTCATTTGGTTGCTTAAACATCATAAACATCAAATTCTCTACATATCCTAAAGATTTTTTGCCGTAATTTAAGTGCATTCCTTTTTGCTTACGCATAGTCCAAGCTACTAAAACAGGAAATTTAGCCATAATACGCACAATTGCATTGTACATATCTTCTCTAGATTCAACATTTACAGAAGAAGGGTTAAAAGCCGTCAAAGCACTTGTTAAAGAAGATAACACTCCCATTGGATGTGCAGTCTTAGGAAAAGCTTCTAAAATCTTTCTAACATCATCATCAACTAAAGAATGGTCTCTAATATCATTATGAAATTTTTCTAATTGTTCTTTATTTGGTAAATTTCCAAAGATTAAAGCATAAGAAACTTCTAAAAAATCTGCTTTTTCAGCCAATTCTTCAATCGAATAACCCCTATATCTCAGAACTCCTTTTTCACCATCTAAAAAAGTAATAGCACTTTCACAAGAACCTGTATTCTTATAACCAGGATCTATTGTTATTACTCCATTAGTCGCACTCCTAAGAGTTTTTATATTTATAGCAACTTCATTTTCTGTTCCTTTTACAAGTGGAAACTCATAAGAATTGTCTCCAATCTGTAATTTTGCTGTATCTGACATCTACCGGTTATTTTTTTGATTTATTTAGTTTCACGAAGATACCAAATTTTAAAACATTTTAAAAGGTTGTACTCATAGATTTTAGAAATTTTAAAATAACAATAACTTATCTGAAATTTCCATAAAAAAAACCTCATAATTTCTTATGAGGTTGTATTCTATTTAAAAAAAATGTTCTTATAGGTTAAATGCTTTTTCACCTGGAAAATAAGCAGTTGCTCCTAATTCTTCTTCAATACGTAATAATTGGTTGTATTTAGCCATTCTATCTGAACGAGAAGCAGAACCAGTTTTAATTTGTCCACAGTTTAATGCTACCGCTAAATCTGCAATAGTATTATCTTCTGTTTCGCCAGATCTATGAGACATTACAGAAGTATAACCTGCATTTTTAGCCATGTTTACAGCTGCAATAGTTTCAGTTAAACTTCCAATTTGGTTTACTTTGATTAAAATAGAATTTGCTATTCCATTTTCAATTCCTTTTGCCAAACGCTCTACATTAGTAACAAATAAATCATCACCAACTAATTGAACTTTATCTCCAATTAATTCAGTAAGGTATTTTGTACCATCCCAGTCATTTTCATCCATTCCATCTTCAATAGAAATAATAGGATATTTACCTGCTAATTCAGCTAAGTAATCTGCTTGTTCTTTACTAGTACGGATAACACCTTTATCTCCTTCAAATTTAGTGTAATCGTATTTACCATCAACATAAAATTCTGCAGCAGCACAATCTAAAGCTATTTTGATTTCTTCTCCAAAGACATAACCAGCATTTTTAACTGCCAAAGCAATAGTTTCTAAAGCATCTTCTGTACCACCTGCTAAATTTGGAGCAAAACCTCCTTCATCACCAACAGCTGTAGATAAACCTCTATCATGTAAAACTTTCTTTAAGTTATGGAAAATTTCAGATCCCATTTTTAAAGCTTCAGTAAAAGTTTTTGCCTTAACGGGCATAATCATAAATTCTTGAAATGCAATCGGAGCATCTGAATGAGAACCACCATTAATGATATTCATCATTGGTAATGGTAAAGTATTTGCAGATACACCACCTACATATCTATATAAAGGCATTCCTAATTCATTAGCAGCAGCTTTTGCAGCAGCTAAAGAAACGCCTAAAATAGCATTCGCTCCTAATTTAGATTTGTTTGGAGTTCCATCTAAATCTATCATTAATTGATCGATAGCATTTTGTTCAAAAACAGATGTACCTAACAACTCAGCTGCAATAATGTTGTTTACATTAGAAACGGCTTTTAAAACACCTTTACCCATGTAATCTTTACCACCATCACGTAATTCTACTGCTTCGTGCTCTCCAGTAGATGCTCCAGAAGGAACTGCTGCTCTTCCTAAAAAACCATTTTCTGTAGTTACATCTACTTCTACTGTTGGGTTACCTCTTGAATCAAAAATTTGACGTGCGTGAACGCTAATTATAATGCTCATTTTATTTATTATTTAATTATTTTAAAATCTTATACTTGCTGTGGCTAAATTACGAAATGTCTAAAGCATTTAATAATTTGTACCTAATTAATTACGAAAACGTTTGCTAAAATTATTTTAAATAAAATAAAAAAACCCACTCATAAAATGAGTGGGAAAATTGCTATGAAAAAGATTGTGATTATTACATCACACTTCAAAAATAGTATTTAAAAGTCATCAATATTTTATTATTTGATGAAAAACAATAAAGTTTCGACGGATAACTTTTAAGTTAAGACAAAACTTTTTTAGCGTCTTTAATATTCACAATAAATTGATCAAATAAGTACTCAGCATCATGAGGTCCAGGACTTGCTTCTGGATGATATTGTACAGAAAACACATTTTTGTCTTTCATACGTATACCAGCAACTGTATTATCATTTAAATGAACATGTGTTATTTCAACATTTTCATTTGCTTCAGTTTCCTCTCTATTAATAGCAAAACCATGGTTTTGAGAAGTAATCTCACCTTTGCCTGTCAATAAATTTTTAACAGGATGATTGATTCCTCTATGACCATTATGCATTTTATAAGTAGAAATTCCGTTAGCCAAAGCAATAACTTGATGCCCTAAACAGATACCAAATAAAGGTAAATTTCTTTTGATGATTTCCTTTGCTACTTCTTGAGCCTCTACTAGTGGTTCTGGATCACCAGGTCCATTAGAAATAAAATAACCATCTGGATTAAAAGATGCCAAATCTTCAAAACTTGCATTAAAAGGGAACACTTTTACATAAGCTCCTCTTTTTACAAAATTTCTTAATATATTTTTTTTGATTCCAATATCTAAAGCAGATATCTTTATTTCAGAATTTTCATCACCTACAAAATAAGGTTCTTTAGTAGATACTTTCGAAGCCAATTCTAAACCTTCCATACTAGGTACTTTGGCTAATTGTTCTTTTAATGAATCAATATTATCAACATCTGTAGATATAATTGCATTCATTGCTCCATTATCTCTAATATAAGCAACTAATGCACGAGTATCAACATCAGAAATTGCTACCAAATTATGTTTTGTAAACCAATCTTTTAAATTTCCGTTAGAATCTACTCTAGAATGTGTAAAACTAAAATTTCTACAAATTAATCCTGAAATTTTTATTCCATCAGATTCTACTTCTTCATCATTTACGCCATAGTTACCAATATGAGCATTCGTTGCCACCATTAACTGACCAAAATAAGATGGATCCGTAAATATTTCTTGATAACCTGTCATACCTGTATTAAAACAGATTTCTCCTGTAGAAGTTCCTTCTATACCAACAGATTTCCCATAAAAAATTGTTCCATCTGCTAATAAAACTAGCGCCTTTTTTCGTGTTTGATATTTCATTGATAGTTGTTGTGTTTCTTAATGCAAAAATATAAAAAAAGGGATAAACGTAAACGCTTATCCCTTTAATATGATTTAAAAAATTTTCATTTTTTATTCTTCAGATTTTTCTTCTGTTGCATTTCCTTCTACTTGTGGCGCATCTGCTTTCTTGCTTCTTCCTCTACGAGTAGTTTTCTTTGCTTTTTTACCATTAGGATTGTAAATTTCGTTGTAATCAACTAATTCTACCATTGCCATAGGAGCATTATCTCCCTGACGGTTTCCTAATTTGATAATACGAAGGTAACCTCCTGGTCTATCTGCTACTTTTACAGAAATCTCCTTAAATAATTCTGTAACAGCATATTTATCACGTAAGTGAGAAAAAACAACACGTCTGTTGTGAGTAGTATCACTTTTAGACTTTGTTATTAATGGTTCTGCAAAAACTCTTAATGCTTTTGCTTTTGCCACTGTTGTGTTAATACGTTTATGTTCTATTAAAGAACAAGTCATATTAGCTAACATCGCTTTTCTGTGCGAAGTTGTTCTTCCTAAATGATTATGCTTTTTTCCGTGTCTCATGACCTTTGTTTTATAATTTCATCTTGCATCTACTCATTATGAGGAGCAAAATATGAAAAATTAATCTCTATCTAATTTGTATTTTGTTAAATCCATTCCAAAACTTAAACCTTTAACAATAACTAATTCTTCTAGTTCTGTTAATGATTTTTTACCAAAGTTTCTAAATTTCATTAAATCACTTTTGTTAAAAGAAACTAAATCTCCTAATGTATCAACTTCTGCAGCCTTTAAACAATTTAAAGCTCTTACAGATAAATCCATATCAATTAATCTAGTTTTTAATAACTGACGCATATGTAATGATTCTTCATCATATGTTTCTGTTTGTGCAATTTCATCTGCCTCTAAAGTGATACGCTCATCTGAGAATAACATAAAGTGGTGGATTAATATTTTTGCAGCTTCAGTTAATGCATCTTTTGGGTTTATTGAACCATCAGTATCGATATCGAAAACTAATTTTTCATAATCCGTTTTTTGCTCTACACGAAAATTTTCGATTGCATACTTTACATTCTTAATTGGTGTGTAGATAGAATCAGTAAAAATTGTACCTATTGGTGCTGAAGCCTTTTTATTTTCTTCTGCAGGCACAAATCCTCTACCTTTTTCTATGGTAATTTCAGCATTTAACTTTACAGATTTATCCATATTACAGATTACTAAATCTGGATTCAATACTTGAAAACCAGAGATAAATTTCTGTAAATCTCCAGCAGTAAACTGCTCTTGACCAGATAATGATATAGAAACAGTTTCTCTATCAGTTTCATCTATTTGTTTCTTAAAACGAACTTGTTTTAAGTTTAAGATAATTTCTGTAACATCTTCTACAACTCCTGAGACAGTAGAAAATTCATGTTCTACACCATCAATTCTTAATGATGTAATTGCAAATCCTTCTAAAGAAGATAAAAGTACTCTTCTTAAAGCATTTCCTATTGTTAAACCAAAACCTGGTTCTAAAGGTCTAAATTCAAATCTACCTGTAAAATCTGTAGATTCAATCATTATTACTTTATCGGGCTTTTGAAAATTTAAAATTGCCATGTTCTTCGTTTTAATTGTTATTCAGTTGCGCGGTATATAAGTGTGAAGAAATACTTATATACCCTTTGGCTGAATCTCAATATGATTAATTTATTACTTAGAATATAATTCTACGATTAATTGTTCTTTGATGTTTTCTGGAATTTGTAATCTTTCTGGTACTTTAACAAAAGTTCCAGTTTTAGTATCTGTATTCCAAGTTAACCATTCAAAAACATTGCTGTTAGAAGCTAATGCATTCTCAATAGCTACCAAAGATTTAGATTTCTCTCTTACTGCAACTACATCACCTTCATTTAAACTATAAGAAGGAATATTAACGATTTCACCGTTAACAGTAATGTGTCTATGAGAAACTAATTGACGAGCTCCACTTCTTGAGTTAGAAACTCCCATTCTGTAAACAACGTTATCTAAACGAGATTCACATAATTGTAATAAGATTTCACCTGTAATTCCAGAAGCAGATTGTGCTTGTTTAAACAAGTTACTGAATTGACGCTCTAAAATACCATAAGTATATTTTGCTTTTTGCTTCTCCATTAATTGAGTTGCATATTCAGATTTTTTTCCTCTTCTTCTTGCATTACCGTGTTGTCCTGGAGGGAAATTTCTTTTTTCGAAGTTTTTATCTTCTCCAAAGATTGCTTCACCAAACTTACGAGCAATTTTAGTTTTTGGTCCTGTATATCTTGCCATTTCTTTTGTTGTTATAGATAGGGATTATGAATTAAGGCTTACTCCTTCGATAATCTGATTCCCATCAAGTTAAAATATTTAATTATACTCTTCTTCTCTTAGGAGGACGACAACCGTTATGAGGAATAGGTGTAACATCAATAATTTCTGTTACTTCGATACCTGCATTATGAATTGATCTAATAGCAGATTCTCTACCATTACCTGGTCCTTTTACATAAACTTTTACTTTACGTAAACCTGCTTCTTTTGCAACGTTTGCACAATCTTCTGCTGCTAATTGAGCTGCATATGGAGTATTCTTTTTAGAACCTCTAAAACCCATTTTACCTGCAGATGACCAAGAAATAACATCTCCTTTTTTATTTGTTAAAGAAATAATGATGTTGTTAAAAGATGCAGTTACGTGTGCTTCTCCTATAGCATCAATTATTACTTTACGCTTTTTTGAACTTGCTTTTGCCATAATTTTTCAGTTTTAGTAATTTAGTTTTCTAACTTTATAGTAAAAACTATTATTAGATCTTTATTACTTTATCTAACTTATTTTTTCTTGTTAGCTACAGTTTTTCTCTTACCTTTTCTTGTACGAGAGTTATTCTTAGTTCTTTGTCCTCTTAATGGAAGACCAAGTCTATGACGAATTCCTCTTTGACAACCGATATCCATCAAACGTTTGATGTTTAACTGTACCTCAGAACGTAATTCTCCTTCAATTGTGAAAGATCCTACTTGTTCTCTAATTGCTGCGATTTGATCATCAGTCCAATCTTGAACTTTGATGCTCTCATCTACTTTTGCTTCTGCTAGAACTTTAATTGCTCTGCTGCTTCCTATACCAAAGATGTAAGTTAAAGCGATAACTCCTCTTTTATTCTTTGGAATATCAATACCTGCTATTCTTGCCATTACCCTTGTCTTTGTTTAAATCTAGGATTTTGTTTATTAATCACGTATAATCTACCTTTTCTGCGAACTATTTTGCAGTCGGCACTTCTTTTTTTAACTGATGCTCTAACTTTCATCTGTTTTGTTTTTTTAGTATCTGTAAGTAATTCTTGCCTTTGATAAATCGTAAGGGCTCATTTCTAATTTCACCTTATCTCCTGGTAATAATTTGATATAATGCATACGCATTTTACCTGAAATGTGTGCCGTAACAATATGTCCATTTTCTAATTCTACACGAAACATTGCATTAGATAATGCTTCTGTAATTGTTCCGTCTTGTTGAATTGCTGATTGTTTAGCCATATTATTTATTCGATTTTCTGTTGCTGTTCCCCGCCTTCATTAAACCATCATAATGACGATTTAATAAGTACGAATTAATTTGTTGCAACGTATCAATTGCAACTCCAACCATAATTATTAATGATGTACCACCATAAAACATGGCCCAACTATGCTGTACTCCAAACTGAACTACAATAGAAGGTAAGATTGATAATCCTGCTAAAAATAACGAACCTGGGAACGTAATTCTAGATAATACAGAATCTAATCTATCTGCTGTGTCTTTTCCTGGTCTAATACCTGGTATAAAACCACCACTTCGTTTTAAATCATCTGCCATTTTATTCGTAGGAATAGTAATTGCAGTATAGAAATAACTAAAGATGATAATTAACAATGCAAATATTACATTGTACCCTAAACCATTCATATCTTGTAAACTAGCAATTGCTGGAAATCTCTGAGCCAAAGCAACTGGTAAAAACATAATTGCTTGTGCAAAGATAATTGGCATAACACCTGCTGCATTTAGTTTCAAAGGAATATAATCTCTTGAACCTGCAACGTTTTGAACATTTCCGACAACTGTTCTTCTAGCATATTGAACTGCAATCTTACGAACAGCAGTTACTAATAGCACAGTTAATAAAATTACCACAAACCAAACAATTATTTCTATTAAAACCATCATAAGACCACCTGCTCCGGCATTTGTTGTTTTAGCAACAAACTCTTGTAAAAAAGCAGCTGGAAAATTAGCGAGTATACCTACTGTAATCAATAATGAAATACCATTACCAACTCCCTTGTCTGTAATACGCTCACCTAACCACATTGCAAAAATTGTTCCTGCAGTAAGAATGATGATAGATGAAACCCAAAAAGTAGGCCCACTTACTAAAAAAGCCTCAGGTCCAAGACCAAATTGAGTTTTAATAGCAGTAATATACGTTGGTGCTTGCACCAAAGTAATACCAATAGTTAACCATCTAGTTATTTGTGTAATTTTTTTACGTCCACTTTCTCCATCTTTCTGTAGTTTTTGTAAATAAGGAACCGCAATTCCCATTAACTGAACTACAATAGATGCAGAAATATAAGGCATAATACCAAGTGCCATAACTGAGGCTCTTGCAAATGCTCCTCCTGTAAATGCATTTAATAAACCTAAAAGACCTCCAGAAGTACTTTCTTTTAAAGCTGATAGTTGTAAGGGATCTATTCCTGGTAAAGGAACAGAAGCCATAAAACGATATACAGCAATTAAACCGATCGTAAGAAGAATTTTATTCTTCAATTCTTCAATACTGAAAATGTCTTTTAATCTATTTATCAATTTCATCATTTACGGGATGTTATAAAGTAACAGCTTCTCCTCCAGCAGCTTCTATAGCCGCTTTTGCTGTTGCTGTAAATTTATGTACAGTTATATTTAATTTAACCTTTAACTCTCCACCACCTAATATTTTTATTAAGTCGTTTTTTCTTGCCAATCTATTAGCAATTAAAGTATCTAAATTAACTGTATCTGTTATCTTTCCACTATCAACTAAAGATTGTAATTTATCTAAATTGATACCTTGGTATTCAATACGATTTATGTTCGTGAAACCAAATTTAGGTACACGTCTTTGAAGTGGCATTTGCCCTCCTTCAAAACCAATCTTTTTAGAATAACCTGAACGAGATTTCTGACCATTGTGACCTCTTGTAGCGGTACCACCTTTTCCAGATCCTTCACCCCTTGCAATTCTTTTTCCTTTTTTAATGGAACCTTCTGCTGGTGTTAAATTATGTAAACTCATTTTTTCTAAATATCTTATTTAATTTCTTCGAAAGAAACTAAGTGTTTAACTGTATTTACCATACCAACTATAGAAGGAGTTGCCTCATGTTCTACAGTTTGGTGCATTTTACGTAAACCTAATGCCTCTAAAGTTCTCTTTTGACTCTGAAGACGTCCGATTTGACTTTTTACTTGTGTAACTTTAATTCTTGCCATCGTTCTTAGATTTATCCGTTAAATACTTTCTCTAAAGAAATTCCTCTTTGTTTAGCAATAGCTGCTGCACTACGTAATTGTAATAAAGCATTAAAAGTTGCTTTAACTACGTTATGAGGATTTGATGATCCCTGAGATTTTGATAATACATCATGTATACCTACTGACTCTAATACGTGCCTTACAGCACCACCAGCAATAACTCCTGTACCATGAGAAGCAGGCTTAAGGAACACTTTTGCTCCACCAAACTTACCTTTTTGCTCATGAGGTAAAGTAGCTTCTAAAATAGGTATTCTAACTAAGTTTTTCTTTGCGTCTTCAATTGCTTTTGCAATTGCAGATGCAACATCCTTAGATTTACCTAATCCATGACCAACAACACCATTACCATCTCCAACAACAACGATTGCAGAGAAACCAAATGCTCTACCACCTTTTGTTACTTTAGTAACACGCTGAACGCCTACTAATCTATCTACAAGTTCTAACCCACTTGGCTTTACTCTTTCTACGTTTTTATAACCTTGCATAATTTCTTAAAATTTTAAACCCGCTTCTCTTGCAGCGTCTGCTAATACTTTAACTCTACCGTGATATAAATATCCGTTTCTATCGAAAGCAACCGTTTCAACTCCTGCTTTAGTAGCTTTCTCCGCGATTGTTTTACCAACTGCAGTTGCCTGCTCAGTTTTTGTACCTGCTTGTATTTCTTTATTTCTAGATGAAACTGAAGCAATTGTTACTCCGTTTACATCGTCTACTAATTGAGCGTAAATTTCTTTGTTACTTCTAAAAACCGATAATCTTGGTTTAGTAGCTGTACCAGAAATAATCTTTCTAATTCTACGCTTAATTCTAACTCTTCTTTGTAGCTTTGATAATGCCATAATACTATATATTATGCAG
>NZ_CP047026.1:2455000-2460000 GCF_009796785.1 Polaribacter sp. L3A8 | reverse complement strand
AACCCATAGACTTATGTACGCTTCCCGCCGAAAGGCGGGAGCACAGACTCTTTATTTATTAGACGATTTAGATATTATTTTACCATATGTTAACTTATAAGCAAGCGATGCTTGCGGTTTTTAGTTGATCGTTATTAGTTGATGGGGCTGTATTGTATACAGTTTTACCAAAAACTATAAACCAACAACAATTAATAACCAAAATCTTAGGGTGGTTATAGCATTGGGGCTCACCTCTTCCCATCTCGAACAGAGAAGTTAAGCCCAATCGCGCCGATGGTACTGCATTTATGTGGGAGAGTAGGTCGCCGCCTTTCTTTAATACGGACTAATATCCGTATCTGTAAACCTCAATTCTTAACGAATTGAGGTTTTTTTATATTACCATTTTATGGTTTATATATACTAGAAACTAGATAATTATGGATCAAGTCAAAAAGTTGTGGGATTTAAGAATTACGCAAAAATAGTAGTAAGTCTATATAAGAAAAAATCCACATTTCTGACGCCTCTAAACTGTGCTCTAAAGGCTTTAATTTTAGCATTGAATGATTCTGCTGATGCATTCGTACTTCGATTATCAAAATAGTTTAAGATGTTTTTATAATGTATCGACATCGTTCGGATCAAGTCAAAAAGTTGTGGGATTTAAGAATTACGCAAAAATAGTAGTAAGTCTATATAAGAAAAAATCCACATTTCTGACGCCTCTAAACTGTGCTCTAAAGGCTTTAATTTTAGCATTGAATGATTCTGCTGATGCATTCGTACTTCGATTATCAAAATAGTTTAAGATGTTTTTATAATGTATCGACATCGTTCTAGCTATAGTGTTGAAGCTTTTAAAGTGTGCCTGTCTTACTTTTTCATCCCATTTAGCAAGTCTTATAAGTGCTGATGTTTTGTCTGTAGTGTTATTGAATATCCAAGATAGATTTTGACATAACTTGTATGCTTTCTCTATATCAGGATATTTTTCAAACAGTATTTCTGCTCTTATGGATTGATTTTTAGTCCATTTACTACTTGATTTATATAATAGATATCTGCTTCTAGCTAATAGTTGTTTGAGTGTATCTCCATTTGGTAATAGTTTTTGGGTGTATTTTAAAGATTTACTTCTGGCGTTTTCAATGGCATCATTCTCAACATCAATCGCTTCCCATCTATGTTTAATTCTTATTTCTTGCAGTGCATCTAATGCTAATTTTTGCACATGAAAACGGTCTATTACTAAGGCAGTATTTGGAAAGGATTTCTTGACTATAAGCCCCATATTTCCTGCCATATCCAAGGTTACTTCCATGACTTTCTTCCTATGTTTTAAAGGAATTTTATGAAGTATTTTTATGACAACTTCAGCTTTAGTTCCTTTGATCATGGCTACTATTGCGCCTTTCTTTCCTTTAGCTAATTTATTTGTTATTATGGTATATAAATCACCGTTAGAAAAGGCAGTATCATCAAGTGATAAGTGAGTACCTAAATTCTTTGTGAACAATAACCAGTCTGTTGCGTGCTTCTGTTGATCCCAAGCTTTAAAATCACTTAAATAATCCTTATACTGTCTTTGTAAACTTCTGGGATTTACTCCGTAGAAATTAGCTACAGTACTAGTGCTAGTGGCGTTATTACTTACTGATATCTTTTAAAAAAGCAGCAAATTCACTAGTTATTCTAGTGCCTTTTGCTACTAATTGCCAATCTCTAGTAACCACTTTTTTAGAATTTTCCTCAACCCAACGTCGTCTAATAACGTGTAGAAAAACGTTTTTACCTCGAATTGGGAAATCTTGAACAGTAGCTTCAGGAAAGAAACCTTTAGAATTTAATTTAAGTGCTTTGAATTCTTCAGGAATCGTATTTAATTCTGTGAAATGAAAATGAAGTTCTCCATTTTTAACTTCGTGTTTCGTTAGTTTAAAGTAGTCAACAAGAATTTCTGGTAATAATAGTTTTGTTAATTCAATTGAAGTGTCCAAAATAGAGATTTATTAGACTGTAAAGTTCATGCTTTTTAATTTACTCCACAACTTTTTGTGTTGATCCCATCGTTCTAGCTATAGTGTTGAAGCTTTTAAAGTGTGCCTGTCTTACTTTTTCATCCCATTTAGCAAGTCTTATAAGTGCTGATGTTTTATCTGTAGTGTTATTGAATATCCAAGATAGATTTTGACATAACTTGTATGCTTTCTCTATATCAGGATATTTTTCAAACAGTATTTCTGCTCTTATGGCTTGATTTTTAGTCCATTTATTACTTGATTTATATAATAGATATCTGCTTCTAGCTAATAGTTGTTTGAGTGTATCTCCATTTGGTAATAGTTTTGGGGTGTATTCTAAAGATTTACTTCTGGTTTTTTCAATGGCATCATTCTCAGCATCAATCGCTTCCCATCTATGTTTAATTCTTATTTCTTGCAGTGCATCTAATGCTAATTTTTGCACATGAAAACGGTCTATTACTAAGGCAGCGTTTGGAAAGGATTTCTTGACTATAAGCCCCATATTTCCTGCCATATCTAAGGTTACTTCCATGACTTTCTTCCTATGTTTTAAAGGAATTTTATGAAGTATTTTTATAACAACTTCAGCTTTAGTTCCTTTGATCATGGCTACTATTGCTCCTTTCTTTCCTTTAGCTAATTTATTTGTTATTATGGTATATAAATCACCGTTAGAAAAGGCAGTTTCATCAAGTGATAAGTGAGTCCCTAAATTCTTTGCAAACAATAACCAGTCTGTTGCGTGCTTCTGTTGATCCCATGCTTTAAAATCACTTAAATAATCCTTATACTGTCTTTGTAAACTTCTAGGGTTTACGCCGTAGAAATTAGCTACAGTACTAGTGCTAGTGGCGTTATTACTGACTGATATCTTTTAAAAAAGCAGCAAATTCACTAGTTATTCTAGTGCCTTTTGCTACTAATCGCCAATCTCTTGTAACTACTTTTTTAGAATTTTCCTCAACCCAACGTCGTCTAATAACATGTAGAAAAACGTTTTTACCTCGAATTGGAAAATCTTGAATAGTAGCTTCAGGAAAAAAGCCTTTAGAACTTAATTTAAGTGCTTTAAATTCTTCTGGAATCGTATTTAATTCTGTGAAATGGAAATGAAGTTCTCCGTTTTTAACTTCGTGTTTCGTTAGTTTAAAATAGTCAACAAGAATTTCTGGTAATAATAGTTTTGTTAGTTCAATTGAAGTATCCAAAATAGTAAGGATTTAAAAAACATAGTTCTTGTTTTTATACTACTCCACTATTTTTTGTGTTGATCCGTCATTTCTAAAAAAGTTAAGGTCATATATCAAATACACATCTTTAATTTCAATCAATTTTCAGGTAAAAAAGGTCGGGCTATCCACTATATCTTTTGTTTCATACTTCACAAAAGGATGTCGTTTCTATCCCTAACACGCATCCTTAGCCAAAGAAAGTTTCAGCTAAAGCAATTTACACACAATAGATAAAGACCAATTTATCAATTTCAAAGAAAAAAACAAGCATCATTTCCCAGTACATTCCCCACTTTTCCCAACAAAAACCAAGTGAATCCCTCAAACAAGCAACAAAACTTACAAACTGAGAAAAAACATTCAAAAAAAATAGGGTTATAAACCACTCAAAACAATGCACTTACCACGTATATGTAAAATAAACATAAAAAAAGGGTTAAAAAATAGTTGTTAGATTAAAAATGAGTTGTAAGTTTGCACCCGCTAACAGCAATATTGCTTAGTTAGTATGGTTCATTGAGAGTTTGTAAATCGATTAAAAACTAAGGAGTTAAACAGGTAAAGTTGTAAAATTTTATCAAAAAAAACTTTAATTTTTATTAGGTTGGTTTGTAAAAAACATTGTATGTTTGCAGTCCGAAATTTTCGGCAAAACGTTCAGGTTTTTTTAGGGATAAAAACAAATAAAAAAAAGTTTATTTTTTTATTGTCAGATTTGAAATAGTTTGTATGTTTGCAGCCGCTAAGAAATACAGCAAAAAAGATCAAAGAAAATTTGGAATGACTATTAAAAAAGTCAGTTAGTTCGAGTCTAACGTTTCTACAAAGTTGAGTTAAAGGTAAAGATTGAGTTTTATGACTTGTCGGTGCCGACTCGGCACAGTTCATTGAAAATATTGAAATTGACAGCGTAATTAAAGAGTAGAATAACCACATTATTAGTTTAATGTAAATTCTTTTGAAACTTATTCATTAAAATATTTAAAATATACAATGAAGAGTTTGATCCTGGCTCAGGATGAACGCTAGCGGCAGGCTTAACACATGCAAGTCGAGGGGTAACATTGTGCTTGCACAGATGACGACCGGCGCACGGGTGCGTAACGCGTATAGAACCTACCTTTTACTGGAGAATAGCCTTTAGAAATGAAGATTAATGCTCCATAGTATTGCGACTCGGCATCGAGATGTAATTAAAGATTTATTGGTAAAAGATGGCTATGCGTCCTATTAGTTAGATGGTAAGGTAACGGCTTACCATGACATCGATAGGTAGGGGTCCTGAGAGGGAGATCCCCCACACTGGTACTGAGACACGGACCAGACTCCTACGGGAGGCAGCAGTGAGGAATATTGGGCAATGGAGGCAACTCTGACCCAGCCATGCCGCGTGCAGGAAGACTGCCCTATGGGTTGTAAACTGCTTTTATACAGGAAGAAACACTGGTATGTATACCAGCTTGACGGTACTGTAAGAATAAGGACCGGCTAACTCCGTGCCAGCAGCCGCGGTAATACGGAGGGTCCGAGCGTTATCCGGAATCATTGGGTTTAAAGGGTCCGCAGGCGGTCGATTAAGTCAGAGGTGAAATCCCATAGCTCAACTATGGAACTGCCTTTGATACTGGTTGACTTGAGTCATATGGAAGTAGATAGAATGTGTAGTGTAGCGGTGAAATGCATAGATATTACACAGAATACCGATTGCGAAGGCAGTCTACTACGTATGTACTGACGCTGAGGGACGAAAGCGTGGGGA